>CAYHRT010000018.1:0-28766 GCA_964359085.1 uncultured Bdellovibrio sp.
ATTGAGCCAGCTGGAGTCGATTTTTTTCACCACCGGAAAAAGTTTTTATAGGGCGTTTTATCTCATCGGGTGTAAATAGGAAGTTTTCGAGATAACCAGTTATATGTCTTTTTTCACCGGTGTTAGAAATTACAAAATCGATCCCTTCCCCGATCAAATGCCATGGAGTTTCTTCTGGGTTGAGGGTTTCGCGTTTTTGTGAAAAAAGACCAAAAGATAAATTGTCAGCACATTTTATCATACCCTCGGACGGGCGGAGTTCGCTCATAATTAATTTAAGTAAGGAACTTTTCCCAACGCCATTTTTTCCGACGAGGGCAATCTTGTCTCCTCGGGCAATTTTAAATTCGAGATTAGAAAACAATATATTACTATCAAAACTTAGGCCTAGGTTTTCCGCTTGAACCAAAATTTTTGTCTTTCGGCCAAGATTTTTCAGATTGAGTTCAACTTGCTTATGGGCCTGATCTTTTAGGTCACGAATTTTTTGGTTCAAAAGCCCATAATCCTCAATGCGTTTTTTGCTCTTGGTTCGTCGCGCGCGAGCACCACGAGAGATCCATGCAGTTTCTCGGCGCTGATAGTTGGAAAGTTTATCTAATTCTTTTTCTCTCTCTCGTTGGGCCTCTTTTAAAAAATCAAGATAGGCTAAATAGGTGCCGACAAAACTTTTTATCTTGCCGTGTTGAATATGGATAATACGATCGACGACACTGTTGAGTAAGCTGCGGTCATGGGAAATAATCATGAAGGTTTTATTACTGTTAAGCAGTTCTTCTTCAAAAATATCAATAGTCTCGAGGTCTAGGTGGTTAGTGGGTTCATCCCATAAAATGAGTTCATGCGGGGCGGAAAGTCCCAAGGCCAGCCCAACCTTTCTCTGCTCGCCGCCGGAAAAATCCATCATTGTTTGGCTGAAATCAGTCAGACCAAAAAATTTAAGATAGCTGAGGTAGGAATTGTAGATGCGATCTTCTCCCATTTTGTTCAGCTCATCATAGAGCTGAGTTTGCTGTGAAACGAGTGAATCAAAATTTCCGTCACCCGAGGTGAGTTTGAGGTTGATTTGATCGAGCTGCTGCTTGATCGCTTTAAATTTTGGATAAAACTCAAAAAAATAATCACTAAGAGAAACTCCTTCAAGAATCGGAAGTTCTTGTGGGACAATAAAAACAGAAAAGTTTTTACTCTTGTCAAAGGTGAACGGTGGAACTGTTGTATCGGGTGGAATCATCTCGGCCAGGATTTTAAAGAGAGAAGATTTTCCATGACCATTGAGACCGAGTAATCCAATTCTCTCGCCTTCGTTTAGTGTGAAGGTAATATTCTGAAAGATGGTCTTATGAGGGTAGGTAAGGGTCAAATTTTGTAAGGTACAAAGGGTGTTCAAAATGCCTCGCTGGTCCGGTAAAGACAAGAAACTGGTAACACAAAAAACGTCTTTCCACAGGCCTATCTTATGACAAATGCATCAAATCGGCCTTATGGACGATGAAAAATACCCATAAAAATTACAGAGGTGATTGCTCCCTGAGCAGAAATGTCTAGAATGGCGCACTTTTATGAAGAGGATTGTTGGAATTTCAATGATAATAGTTGTGATAATGGGATGGATCTTTTCACCCGTTCTCCACAGTCCGGTGAAACAGATCGCTCTTGGAGCATCGCAATTTCACAAAATACCAGCACGCATTTCTGCCAACTACGTTCCCAGACAGCTCCCTGCTATGAATGACCCTGTGGCCACACAAGTACTCAGCATGAATAGTGACGCACAAGAAATAAAAAAAGAATACCAGAAAGTGGCTTATTCTTTGGCGCAAAAAATTGACCAAAGCAATTTGGAGGTCTCATTGTTGGATGAATGGTCCAGCAAGCTGGACCATGATGAGTTCATGCAAAAACTTCCGAAAGATGTGCGTGAAGAATATGAAAACTTAGAAAAGGCCATATTAAAAATTAAAAATCACCATCTAAGAGAAGATGGGATGACAGAAAGTTTTTTTACAAAATATCAATTGGAAATACCCCGATGGCTCCAAGAGCGAAGACAAGAACTCAATGCCTATACTCTGCCGGGAGATGTTGCCAGACTCGTGCTTACGAAGGCCTCTGAAAGCGAAATAACGGATAATGATGTTGATACCATTTTGCGTAGATGTGGCAAAAAAAATACCGATTGTGTAGATAAAGCATTTGCCCTTTTAATTGATGCTAACCACGCTTTCAACGATGATCAATTCAAAAGGATTCAGGAGTATTTATGAGTATGCAAAATTTCTCAAGAAGTATTGGTGTGCTTGCATGTTGCCTTGTTTTTTTTGGTTGCAAGACAAGCCTTGATGGCCGCCTTACCACTTTGGATGATGGTGTGTTTATTGCAAGAACTTCTGATGACGGTATTCTTTCACTTCCAAAAACGGAACTAGATGCTGAACTTGTCGTGGATGGAAAGAAACCTGAAAATTCCTATCTAAAGCTACATATGCGGAAAGGGACGCGAAAGTATCGCCCTGAAATTCCGCTACGACTTCCAAAATTGGATGTGCTTTTAGGTTCCAATGATCCTGTGCGTTTGGATGCTAAAGCGCTGGGACAAGATTTCGGGATCATGCTCATGCGTGAAATTCGTCCAGGACAAGATTTGTTTATCATGACTTTTCACGATTCAGAATTCAATGCCACAATTGGAAAAATGCATTTTGAATACGAGCCAGATAAGGTTCTCTTTGATGCCAAGGAAAACCAATTCCTGGCCAGTTATCAAGCAGTGAAGCGGAAACAGCGTGCCGCTGTGATAAGAATTAATGGTGATGTTGATAGTATGATTTATCTTCCTAAAAAATTTGGCCAGTTGGAAGAGACTTTGGATCACATTGTAAATTATGGTGGCATGCTGCTCATTTCACCTTGGGCCTATGCTCGTTATGCCAATGTTTCTTGGATCATTGGTGATGACAACAAATCGACAGAGCAGACTGATGAAAAATGGAAGACCGTTGCCAAAGAATATCCTGTGATTGATTACTTCGCCTTTGTTCATTCAGGCGATCAGCGTATTAGCACCGATGGCACGCGTGATCGCATGACGATGGAGACTATTGGATTAAAGAAAAATCAATTACGACTGGTTTACACCGGGGCCTGTTCATCAGGGTCTGGCACTGAATGGTTGAAGCAATATGCATCTGCTGGTGCCGGAGGTCAACGTGGGACTTCTGCATCTCCAATTTTTCAGTTCAGTGTTTTGAAAAAATGGGTTTATGGATTTGATTTTGAAGATTCTGTGGTGAAGGCATGGAAGGCCGCTGTCAGAAAAGTTCGCGCACTGGAGTGGATTACTTTTGCCAAATTCTGGGAAGAGAAAACGGGTGTTTTGATGTGGCGTAACGTCGATGAACTGCTCTACGATAGCGAAATCTTAATTAGCTACACAAAGGAACTGCCCGCGGCCAATTTAAAAATCAATCAATCGGCGGTGTTAAAAAATGTTGCAACGGATGATGCCATCATTGAGCGTGCCGTTAATGAGATTATTGCAGAAAAAAATGGCGAACTGTTATTAAAAGAATAGAAGTTTAACTTTGCCTCTGTGACTGATAGGATTAGTCGTCACAGAAGTATATATGAGTAAAAAAGAAATTATTTTTCTCCTGATTCTGGCACTGGTTCAATTTTGTCATGGCGTAGACTTCATGATCATGATGCCTTTAGGACCGCAGTTAATGCGAGTCTTTGACATTAGTCCAGGGCAATTTGGCTTACTGGTTTCCGCCTATACATTTAGTGCGGGTATGATGGGTATCCTCGGTGCTTTCTTCTTGGATAAATTAGATCGGAAGAATGCCTTGCAACTGTTTTTTATCGGTTTCACTGTGGGAACCTTTGCCTGCGCTCTGTCTAATTCCTATATAATCTTGCTGCTGATGCGGGCCTTGACTGGGGCTTTTGGTGGTCTTCTTGGCTCCATTATCTTATCCATTGTGGGAGATGTCTTTCCTTTCGAGAAGCGTGGTCGTGCTATGGGCATTGTTATGGCCGCATTTAGTGTTGCGGCCGTGCTTGGCGTACCTTTTGGTCTTTTTTTGGCCAATATTTTTGATTGGCGTGCACCTTTTTTATTTCTAGCCGTTTTGAGTTTACCAATTTTTGTTATTATTTGGGTCAAAATTCCTGTCCTTCAAGGGCATTTAAAGCAGCAAGATTCGGAGCGGACTCCATTCTTAATTTATCGCGAGGCCTGGTGCAATTCTGAGCAGCGTGGGGCCTTATTTTTTATTGCCTGTTTGGTCTTAGGCCAATTCATGGTGATTCCGTATATCAGTCCATCGATGGTGGCGAATGTAGGATTCACTGAAAACGATCTGATGTGGATCTATTTGGTTGGTGGTCTACTGACGCTTGTCACTTCCCAGTTAATTGGGAGGGCCACTGATCGCTATGGGAAAACACATATATTTAGTATTTTTCTTCTTTTTTCACTTGGTCCCATGTTGATCATCACGGGGATGGGGCCTTCGTCTATCCCCTTTGCTCTTATCTTCACCTCGCTTTTTTTTATTTCCATGGGAGGGAGGATGATTCCTGCCATGTCACTTTTATCTTCGGTAGTTCCGGCCCAAAAACGTGGGTCTTTTATGGGGTTAGTAAATTCGATTCAGCAATTTAGTGCCACTATTGCGGCCTTTGTGGCCGGGCATATCGTGATGAAAGACATAGCGACGGGGCATTTATTGCATTACGAGAAGGTTGGATATCTTGGAATTTTTTTTAGTTTTGCTGCGCTTTTTTGTTTAAAATATCTGAAAAAACAGTATTAATTGAATGTCACAAATGCATAATGCCTGGCGTATTACATCAACAAAGGAGATTGCATGCGCAATATTATTACATTTTTTGCTCTATTTTCCATGTCCTCTTACGGGGCAACTTCACCTGAGATTCAAAAGTATCTTGCAAACGTATTAAAGGCCAATGATGCTGTTCACTCTGTTTTTATTAAAAATGATGAACAAGGGTTTAAGATGGTATGGGATGGTTTTGAGAAGGCCTTGTCTCAAACTCGTCCCGATGAATTAAAGGAACTCATAACTGAAAGCAAATCTGCCTCTTCCAAATTGATGACCGCTACTAGCTTGGATGAAAAACGCAAACTTTATGGCGATGTCGTGAAACCAATTGTGCTGTTACTGCAGAAGTATGGCCCTATTGAATCCTATAAAGTCTTTACTTGTCCCATGGTGAAAAAAGATTGGATTCAAGATATAAAAGTAGTCTCGCAAGTCCAGAATCCGTATGATCCCAAAATGCTCAAGTGCGGCATGATGAGAGAATAGTCGTTCTCCTCAGAAATTGTTCATTGGTGTTGTAAGGCGGGTAAGAAGGCCCGCCCAAGAAAGCCTGCTAAGATAAAGATGCCATACACGATCACCAGTTCGAACTGAACTCCTCGGCATACACTTCGAGTAAATTGCATCTCCCCTGTAGGCTTCCAGCGTCTCATATACACGAATTGATTGACCGAAGCCGCTGCAAGTGCGAGCGTAAAAAGGCAGATTTTTGCTAGCACCAGCTTTCCATAGTCGGTAGACAAGAGTGTTGTCGGGCCTAAGCCAAAACGGAGCGCCATCACAAGACCTGTAATCCCAATGATCGCCGTACTAATCATCGCAAAATGTGAGAATCGAGTAACCACGAGGATACTTGCGTTCGCTGGTAAAGAATTCTGCTCTCCACGAAGCCTGGCCTTGAGCCAGAATAGGAGAGTGATCAGCCCTCCTGTCCATACAGAAACTGCGACGAGATGGAGATAATCCACGATGAGGTTGATGGCGATTCCTGCTTGTTCTGTGCCCGCGTGACCACTCAAGCTAAAGCATAGGGGAAGGACGAGAACGATCCACCAAAAACGAAAGAGTTTTTTTGCAAAAGCAAGGATCAGAATTGCGAGTGTAATTCCCACCTTGCATGCGCCGATATGGCCAAAGCGGGTGCTTGTGGCAACCGAAAAAAGATCAGAGGGATTCCATGATTCTGCCATATCAACAGCGACAAGGGTAAACCAGATGAATGAAACCAGAACAATCGCAGACGTCAAAATGAGTGACAATTTTCTACTATGCTCAAAGCGGGAGCTAATGGCACTACCCTCAGCAGAGGCAATACCGGTCTGAAAAACGAACATTCCAACAAGCCAAGTGCATAAGAGGTAATCTACTCCATGAATGAGGCCCAGCATGATATTCATGAGTGATGATTACTCTTTTGTATCTTCTTTTGCATTTTGGGGTGCATCTTTTTTTGTATCTTTGGGTGCGTAGGTGAAATCGTATTCACCGTGCGCCTTATGCGTATCCACCGAAACCACCTTCCACTTGACATGATATTTTCCCGTTTTGAGAGGAATCTTCAAGGAAGTTGAGAGCGTGTTTTTTTGTAGGTCGGCATCAACCTGTCCAGAATCGATGCGCTCCTTTGTCGCAACTTCAATGACCTCAATTTTAGAGAATTTTGCTTCTGCTTTTCCCGAGAGTTTGAGGGTAATCACCTGGATTGGTTTTTCGATAACTTCATTTTTGCCAGGTGTGGCCGTAATCAAGTCAATGTGAGCGAGAGTGATTAGCGGCCATAACGCCATTATGAAGAGCAAAGAAAATCTAAAATTCATTATCGTATATCCTGAAGTTTCGTCAGCGTATCTTCAACAGAATTCGCCTTAATACTGAGATTAAATTTCCAAGTACCACGCATGCCTAGAAAAACGCGCTTTTCGTAAACACCATCACCTTTTTCTTCGACTGGTTTGTCTGGTGGATTCATGGGCATAGTGGCCATATCATAAGCAACAACAACATTGGCACCAGTAACTGACTGCGCGCTGGTATCTGTAATTTTGAGTGTTAAGATTCCCCAGCCGCGCTTAAGTTCTGACCAATTCCCACTGATTTGATACTGATTATTGACTGTAGGTTCAGCAGTATCGAATACAACTGTCGATGTTGACGCATGAGCATGATGCTGACATGTGGATACTCCTCCCATAAAAGATACAAATAATAGCATGACGAGTGTTTTCACTTTCTTCTCCTTATATTTTCATAGAGCACTATAGGTTATCGATAGTGCCACTGTTTGAGCGTAGGGTTGGTTAACTTCATAACGATAAAATGGAAAAGTGGTCTCATAGGATGTCCCAAGACTCCAAAAATCAGCATAAAAATAATTGAGCCCGACTTGTGTAGTAAACAGCCTTGCGGCAGATCCTTGAGAATCTTGACCATCAACTGAGGTCTTGAATTGCCAAAGCTGTTTGAGACCCAAGGTGCTACTCCATCCATTAAACAGGTAAGCGATGCTTTCAGTAGTTTGGATACGGTTTCCAGGTTTAAGTTCGTAGGGGGAATCTACGGCCTCGTTGCGCATATGAGTGACATGTTTGCTTACTGGATAGAAAAAAGCACCGTCCAAAGAAAGTTTGATAGGACGATAAAGTTTCGATGTGCTGAGACCGGCATGAATCGTGGTTGAGCCATCGCCAGTAATGTCAGCACCATAGGGATCGTGAGAGTGATGCACAGAACGCCCCACGGGAACCCTGGCGCCACCATAGAGCGATATTTCTGGGTGAAAGGCAAGAAAATTGAGGTCTTCCCAAAGCAGGTATCTGGCTTCAACCGCAGGATCACCCATCGCTGTGGCGGTATGGTGTTGCATTGAAAATGCGTAGTCATTATGAATCATGGGAAGACTTGCACCCAGTTGCCAATCATCGTTGACACGAAAAGCACCACCAATGGTTGTTACAAATGAACGTTTAGTTGTTCCTGGGGAATTATCACTGTAATGCCCATAAGGATCAAACTGCCCTTCGACAGAACGATACTGAGTCGAACCTCCAAGCTGATAGCGTTGCTCCGAGACTAGCACATTCATAATCTGCCCTCCTCCACCAGAGTGGCAGCTTGATGCCCAAAGGGAATCAAGGGAGAGAGTGCATACAATTAAAATGCTTGGCCATTTATATATTTGTTTCAAAAATGTACTCATCCTGTAGATCACCATCTTTTATTGTTAACGTCACTTTCCATATGCCTTTCATTGAAAATACCACGGTAACAAGAAATGAACCATCGGCCTGAAGTATGGCCTCATCTTCTGTTTCCATTCCTGGCATATCAGGCATTTCATACAAAATAGCTAACTTAGTGTTCGATGCCAATGGGTGGAGATCAGCGGCATGAACGCTGCGAATGACAAGAGTATTTTCGCCCTCACGAGGGTTGCTAGTGACCCCATTGGCGTCCACCAAATTCATCGAGACGTAATATTTATCATTGGCAGTGACTTTCGCCGGGCCGCTGGTTTGGCCTAAAGTACCTGTTTGAACAGTATCGCTCTTCGTCTCTGTATTCATCGGGCCGCAGCCTGACATCAGCAGGGTGAGACAAATGAGGGTACCAAATAAAGATTTACTTAAGTGCATTTTCAACTCCTTGAAGGACCACCCCTTCCCCATATTTCTTTTGGGCCGTCTGGGCCTCTTCTTCTGTGGCAAAAGCCCCGAAGTAGGGTGCCATCACGTTTTCTCCAATGTCTGTCTTGATTTTTGTGCTTTTGAGCAGGAAAAACGCTTTGTCTCCAGCAATTAATTTATCGGGATGATTAAAATCGGCGACCTGGATCTTGGTATAGCGAGGGTCATGTTTTATGGTCTTTTTGAGACAAGAAAGGGCACACATATGTAAAGGTTCTTTTGAGGCAGTTTCAGTTTGCACCACAATCCTATTTTTTGCATGCTCGGCGAGTGGCATTCCACAAACGCTGCAGACAGTGCCTGCCGCCAAAGCAGAACAAGCAAACAAGAAAAATCCGAAAAACAAAGTCGTGACTTTAACCATAACTTTTCCCAACTTTTATAAGGCTTCGTGGCATTCAGGTGTTTGATCAAACCGTTGTTGCTGGGCAGGTATAAGTTGTTTGCGAATTTCTGCCACCAGATCAGCATAGACGCGCACTTCTTCTGAGCAAACAAAAAGGCCATTCTTAGTACAGTGGTCGAGGATGAATTGCCAGTCCGGGCGTCCCAAAAATACGCGAGCACAGGCGTCTTTGAGGTCGATTTTTGCAACCGCGCGATTGAAGGCCGTTCTATAATCTTTGCTTTGTACAAGTTGCATAGTGATTTGTTCAATTTCAAAAAAATAATCCCTTAAGGCATGATGTTGTTCAACCTGATAGGGTGTTTGAGGCATGGCTTCGATTGCCTTTGCTCGAAGCCCATCAACTTTTTTAATCAATTCTCGAACAATAGTATCCTCTTTGCAACCTGAGGCGCTTATCATCAAGAAAATGAGGCAAGCCAGATATTTGTTCATAGACGCCCCCTAATGAGTTCGATGGCCGCAGGTTCTTTGAAGTAATCACCTTGAAAAAGCATGCGTTTCAGTCGGTCTTCATTGGCCATAAAGCGGTATTGAACCGCAAAAAAGGATGTTTCAGACTGGATATGGTTTCGAGAAGCTTCTACCAGCATGAGCATCTCAACCCTTTCGCCTAAGCTCAATCGTTCGTAGAGTTTTCGCAGAGTCAGTTCAGTTAGGACTGTATGCCTCTTCAGATCAGGATAGTTGGCGATGTCGAGATTGTAGTTCTCGACAAGGAGTTTGAGTTGACGTCTCAGTGTTTCGGTGGCCGCACGTTGCTGGGTTTTTAAAATTTCCTTTTGTGCACTTACCACGCGCAAAGTGGCCCCCGTTCCAAATCCTAGACCGCCGTTTTGGGCAGGCCCATTGTCCATGCCTGAACTACCAAGAAAAGTATACATGACTTCTTTTTTTACATAGGCGGAGGCCGCAATAAGGTGGTTGAATTCGCGAATTTCTGGTGCAGAGTCAACGGCGCGAAACTCGAAGTCCTGGTAACGAAGTGGTTCCAGAATGTTAAAATCTGGCATGGTAACCGGCGCAAGAACAACATCCACCTCACCCGGAAATCCCATCATGTAGGCAAGAAGAGTGGTTTCTTCAAGCACCAGAACTTCGAGCGCTCGACGGTCTTCCTTGAGTGCGAGAATCCGCGTTTCTATTTCGCGAGAAGCACCATCTCGCAGTCCACCTAGAACTTCATGAGTGCTTACGATGAGAAAGAGTTCTTCGAATTCTTGAATGTTCCTATTCACATGATCAAGGACTGCTCGATCAAGGAGGGCGTGGAAATAAAGGCCTTTACTTGTCATGACCAGATTGGCCCACAGCGCTCGATAGGCTTCCTTGTCTGCCAGAAAAAGGAGCTTGGCTTCCTTGAGACGAAACCAGTTGGCCGGCACTAAAAATGGGGTAATGTCTTCGATGATTCCCATGGCCGCACCAACATAATTCCCCATCACGGCATCCACGACGACGCCGGCGATTCGCCAAAGATTGAGGCGGGGTAAGAGGTTTCCTCGTGCGATCTGGATGGCCTCTTTGGCCTGGTAGACGCGAAGGGCGTTTTCGAGTACTTCATAATTCTCGCTAGACACTTTCTTAACAACATCATCGACTGTAATCGTGACTGATTCCTTTCCAAGACTGATGGGGCCAAAAAATGACTGGAGGAAGATGAGGCCAATTAATATTTTTTGAGAAAGCATATCCTACTCCTTTTCTTCCTTCACTTCCTTCTCCTGAATTCGTGAAGCTGAGAAGGTATAAACATTGGCATTTGACGTTGGCTGCATCTTGCCTTGTACTTGGACCACGCTTTCTAATTTACCGTCAGTAATCGCTTCGGCCAGGGTAGTGGCCATGCGTGCGTCGGCTTCCCCTTCACCTGTGACCTCTTCTGCAATTTGAAAGCTATAAAAATTTGGACACCCTTCCGAGGCAACATTGATAAGCCCCCTAATAAGGTCTGGACGAACGTTGGCCACCAGGCACCCCACCGCACTAAAGTTGGATTCTGGATTCCACTGCACAACTTGTACATTAAAGTACAGATTGGTTAGATCGGCCGTGACTTCTTCCCAAGTGCGGATGCGATCATTTGGAACATACCGTGGAAGACTTGGAACGAGGGTCAGGCGTATCTTGAAATTGCTACGATTGACCACGATTGATCCTTCATACGTTCCCGCAACCGCTTGGTAGAAGCGTTGTCTCTTTTCCAGATCGACTTCTGCGGCCCGGGCCTTAGTATCGACATATTCCCTCTCGGCAGCAATCCCATTGCGCGCTGCTTCCTGAGCTTGAATATTGGAAACTTCCCTGATTTTCTCATCACTCTTTTCACTATTACACCCGGTGAGCAGGGCCAATCCAAGCACGACACAAACCACGTTTTTCATAAAATCCTCCTCAAGCCGCAAAGTCATATGCGATTTTTAAAACGGCGTAAAGGGCCCCTCTTAGTGAGCGAACTGCTTCTAAATCAAACGAGTGTCACAATTGGAAAAAATTACTCGTATTATCACTAATGTATGAAACATAAGTGTCCCACCAGGCGATGGACAGTGGAAAGAATTCTTTCTGAGATCCTCAGACTCCAAGAGGTATCGGCTAAACACGCTCAACGCTTTCATGCAGACCTTTATAGTGCGGCCATACGTCATTTTTCAACATGGAGAAAGGCGGTTGAAGCAGCAGGATTTGAATATCAGAAAATCGCGAAGCGGAAGTTAAGAGGCCATTGGTGCCGCGAGAGAGTCATCGCCGAAATCACACAGCTTTCAAAAAAGAACTCAAGCTATGCCAGATTACATCGACGTGATCTCTATAGTGCCGCCATTCGATTATTTGGAAGTTGGAAAAATGCAATTGAAACTGCGGGATTCAATTATGAAGGAATAAGACAGGACTGGGTTCCTTCAGATTCAAACATGATTCGTTTTCAGAAAAAGAAAGATATTCCGAGCGCAGAAGAAAAATGATAAATTATGGAAGTGAAATGATATAATACTTTAATTCTAGCGTCACAAATCGCTTACATAATGCGTATTATTTATATATGTTGAAGCTAATAGTTACTTTTTTATCTGTCTTGATACCCCTTGCATGTTATTCCCAATCGGCGAAACTTCAAGACCTAATTGAGGAAGCGCTGAAGGGGCGTCCTGTTCTTGAAGCGGCAAGATATGAGGCTATGGCCAAAGAGGCCGAGATTGGGCCTAAAGGTTCTTATGAAGATCCGATGGTGGAGATCGCGGCCTTAAATTATCCTTCTGATACCTTGTCAGCAGGTGAAATGGGGATGACGGGTAATGAAATATCGGTTACCCAGAAAATTCCCTTCCCAGGAAAGCTCACAAAACTGCGCAAGGCCACCAGGTTTGAATTTGAGTCCAAGTCTTCAACTTATGGCCAAATGCGATTAGACCTGATTAGCGAAGTTAGAATTGCATTTTGGGAACTCTTTTTGGCCTATCAAAAGAGAGATATCTTAAAGGAGCAAATCGCTTTGATTGGACAACTCGTAAGCGTCCTTCGAAGTAAATACACTCTTGGCAACGTTTCTCAAGCAGAACTGCTGGCGCTGCAAGCGGAAGAAGGAAATCTCAAAGATGAACTTCTCACTGCAGAAAAACAAATTCAGGTGAAATCGGGCGACTTAAATCGTTCGGTGGGGCGAAATAGTAATTCTTTCCTCGGACGTCCAGAGCTATCAGCTCGCGCTAAGATCGATTTATCGAATCTAAACGAGGATTCTTTGCAGGCAAAAATTCTCGAGCGTAACCCCGGTCTTATGGCCAAGAAGCACGATCTAAGTGCTTCCACTGAAAAACTGGACTATACAAAAAAGAACTACCTACCCGATTTTGAATTTCGCTTGGCCTATATGGATCGAGTGCCAAGTCCCGGTGATCGCGGTGTTGATTTTGTCTCAGGGGGAATTGGCTTCACAATTCCTCTCTGGGCCTTCTCAAAACAGTCTCAAGAATTGCAAGGCGCTGTGGCCGAGCGTGCAAGATCGGAAAGATTACTGGAAGAAGAGCGTCGTCATATTCAGCATCTGGTGCATACAATGTTTTCAGAACTTCGGGAGTCGCACGCCCGTCTTCAGCTCTATGAAGGCGGATTAATACCTCTTGCAAGACAAGCGGTCGTTTCGAGTAAGACTGCCTATCTCACCGGGAAGCTTGATTATGTTGCCATGGTGACTCTGGTGAAGAATCGCTTTCAAACCGAATTTGCCTATAACGAAGCACTTGTAACATATCTATCTCGTATTGCAGAATTTGAAGCATTGCTTGGTGAACCTTTGGGGGTTAGTCCATGACCATGATAGCTCGGACAATTTTATTTTCGCTCCTCATTTTTGGTTGTACCCAGAAACATGACCAGCAACATGAAAAGATGGATTCATCTGTAAAGCATGAAACCATCCAAAAGAAAGATCTCTATCGTTGTTCCATGCATCCCGCAGTTACCTCCGATAAACCTGGCATCTGTCCTATCTGTCACATGGATCTTGAAAAAGTTGAAGAGGACACGACACAGACTGTTGCACAGACCAGTGACACTCAGACCGTGGAAGGGAGGGGGGCCTTTACTCTTTCTCAAGAACGGCAACAGATGATTGGTGTCACTACGGCCCAAGCCATGATTCGCCATTTGGGTTTTGAAGTGCGCGCGAGTGGTAGAGTCGCTTTTGACCCAGACCTCTTTACTGCCATAGAGGAATATCGTCAGGCGGTTATGTCAAAAGGTCAGATGACGGATACCCTCATGCAAGGTCAGGCCAATGATTTAGTTTCGTCCGCGAAGACGAAATTGAAACTGATGGGCCTTTCCGATGATCAGATCCGGACGCTGAGTAGCAAAAAAACAAATGCCATGGATCTCCTTCTGCCAAGCGGTTCGGTTTGGGTTTATGCCGAAGTTTTTGAATATGAAGTGGCAGGACTTAAACCGGGTGTAGAAGTTGAGGTTGCTTCGCCCTCACTGCCAAACAAAATGTTTACAGGCAAGCTATCCAGTATTAATCCTGTAGTAAATTCACCGACACGCACGGTACGTGTACGAGCATTAATCCCCGATCCAGAGTCACTTTTACGACCAGAAGCTTTTGTGAACGTAAAGATAAAGATTGATTTAGGCGAGAAGCTGGCCATTCCTGAGAGTGCGGTTCTCTTTTCAGGTGAAAAGAAATTTGTGTTTGTGGTTAAGGAAAAAGGCCATTTTAGTCCACGTGCCATAGAGGCCGGGTTGAAGGCCGAGGGTTACTATGAAGTTATCTCAGGATTACAAGAAGGTGAGACAATCGTGACATCGGCCAATTTTCTTATCGATTCAGAATCACGACTCAGGGGTGTTTTGGAAAATGCTACTCAAACACCCGCCCCGGCGCACGGGGGGCATTAGATATGATTGAACGAATCATCGATTGGAGTGCTCACAATAAACTTCTCGTCTTTCTTCTCACGGCCGTGGCGATTATTGCAGCGACGGTGTGTTTGAAAACCATTCCACTCGATGCCATTCCGGATCTTTCCGATACTCAGGTCATCATCTACTCCAAGTGGGACCGTTCTCCTGATATTATTGAGGATCAGGTTACCTATCCCATCGTGACAGCACTTTTGGGTGCGCCCAAGATTAAGGCGGTCCGGGGACTCTCGGATTTTGGTTATTCTTATGTCTACGTTATTTTCGAAGATGGGACTGATCTCTACTGGGCACGTTCTCGTGTTGTAGAATACTTAAGTAAAATTTTGCCAAGGCTACCTTCCGAGGTAAAAACCGAAATTGGGCCGGATGCCACAAGTGTCGGATGGGTTTATCAATATTCTCTTGTCGATGAATCTAACCGACTCAATCTTGCCGAACTTCGAAGTATTCAAGACTGGCAACTCAAATTTCATCTTCAGGCAGTTCCAGGAGTTGCAGAAGTCGCTACACTCGGTGGTTTCGTCAAACAGTATCAAGTGAGTATTGATCCGAATAAACTCTTTCATTATGGGATGAACATCACGCAGGTGGTGAATGCGGTCCGTTCTGGTAACTCGGACACGGGAGGTCGTGTTGTCGAGTTTTCGGGAACCGAGTACATGGTGCGAGGTCGTGGCTATATTAAGAGCAAGGAAGATATCGAGAGTATTGTTGTCATGACAGACTCTCAAAGTGGTGTTCCGATTTTGGTCAAGCATTTAGGTCGAGTCGAGTTAGGGCCAGATATGCGTCGAGGAGTGGCAGAATTGAACGGGATGGGAGACGCAGTTGGCGGGGTAGCGATCATGCGCCAGGGGGAAAATGCCTTAAACGTTATCAATCGAGTGAAAGAGCGATTGGAAGAACTAAAACCTAGTCTTCCACCGGGCGTGAAGATTGTACCAGTTTATGATCGGGCGGGTCTGATTGAAGGGGCCATCGAGACTCTCAAGCATGAGCTGAAAATTGAAGTCATAATCGTAAGCTTAGTGATTCTGCTTTTTTTATGGCATATTCCTTCGGCCACCGTTCCAATTATTACCATTCCAATTTCTGTTTTCTTGGCTTTCATTCCTTTGTATTTCACAGGACTCACTACCAATATTATGTCGCTCGCGGGAGTGGCAATTTCAATTGGTGTTCTGGTAGATGGTGCCATTGTCGAAGTTGAAAATGCCTATAAAAAGTTGGAAGAATGGAATGCTTCAGGAAGGAAAGGGGATTTTCACCTAATCCGACTGAATGCCTTGAAGGAAGTCGGCCCTTCCGTATTTTTTTCCATTCTGGTGATTGCTGTATCTTTTCTTCCGGTGTTTACGTTGGTTGATCAAGAGGGAAGGCTTTTTAAGCCGCTTGCCGTGTCCAAGACTTTGACCATGATGCTGGCTTCATGCTTGGCCATCACAGTTGACCCGGCCCTGCGCATGATGTTTACCAGGATGGATTATTTTAACTACCATCCTCTGAAGCTAACTCGCTTCACCGGTTCTATGCTCCAACCTTTTATTAATTTTTACGAGCGCTTGAGAAAAGGAACCGTTTGGCTTGGTAATCAAGTTTTGGTGGGAAAATACTATCCAGAAGAAAAACATCCCATTAGTAAGATTTTATTTCGTATTTATGAACCTGCTGTGATTTTTGTGATCAAGCACAGCACCAAGACATTGATCGTTGCCGTTCTTTTGATGTTATCCACCATTCCGATCTATTTAAAGCTCGGCTCTGAGTTTATGCCTACGCTGAATGAAGGGGCACTTCTCTATATGCCTACAGCATTTCCAGGAATGTCTGTAACGGAGGCCAGGCGAATTCTTCAAATTCAGGACAAACTCATTAAGGAATTTGAGGAAGTCGATACTGTTTTTGGTAAAGCAGGTCGAGCGGAGACACCCACCGACCCGGCACCTTTTTCGATGGTAGAAACAACGGTGGTGCTTAAACCTTCATCCCAGTGGCCACCCGTGAAACGTTGGTACTCATCTTGGCCTCACTTTCTTCAGTCCCTCTTTCATTGGGTCATTCCTCCTCACCGCACCTTTGAGGAACTTCAGAATGATATGAACAACAAATTGCGGTTTGCTGGTATCCCAAATATTTGGACGATGCCGATCAAAAACCGTATTGATATGCTCTCGACAGGTATCAGGACTCCCATTGGGATTAAAGTTCTTGGCAAGGATCTCAAGGTTATTCAAAATATTGGTGAGCAAATCGAAGTTGCACTTCGCCCGATGGCGGGGACGAGAACTGTCTATGCCGAAAGGTCCGCAGGCGGTTACTACCTCGACTTCGTTTTGAATCGCGATGAGCTTGCTCGCTACGGAATTTCAGTGGCCGATGCCCAGATGATCGTCAATACGGCGGTTGGCGGGGAAAATATCAGTTATACCATTGAGGGCCGAGAGCGCTATCCAATTAATGTGCGATATGCTCGTGAGTTTCGAGATGATATCAATGCCTTGAAGCGAGTTCTGGTTCCAACGCCTACTGGGGTTCAGATTCCCATTACCCAGATTGCCGATATTCGTATGGTCGAGGGGCCGGCCATGATCAGAAATGAGAATGGAATGCTTGCAGGCTATGTTTATGTGGATATGACGGGACGGGATGTTGGCGGTTATGTTCAGGAGGCAAAAAAAATAGTTGAGGACAAGGTGAAGGTTCCGACGGGGTATAGTCTCGTCTGGAGCGGACAGTATGAAAATATGATTCGCGTGAAGGAACGCCTGAAGATCGTCATCCCACTTACAATTTTTATCATTGTGCTGCTTCTTTACATGAACACAAAATCGGGGATGAAAACAGCAATCGTGATGTTGGCCGTGCCATTTTCTCTGATTGGTAGCGTATGGCTTTTATACCTTCTGGGTTACAACATTTCTATCGCCGTTTGGGTTGGAATGATTGCTCTAATGGGCCTCGATGCTGAAACTGGTGTCTTCATGCTACTCTATCTTGATATCGCCTATGAGGATCAGGTTCGCGCCGATAGGATGCGGACCATGGCCGATCTTGACGAAGCTATCTTGCATGGAGCGGTTAAAAGAATTCGACCCAAGATGATGACGGTTATGACTACATTTATGGGGCTTCTACCTATTATGTGGGCCACCGGTCCTGGAGGAGATGTTATGCGAAGAATCGCCGCGCCGATGGTGGGCGGTCTTGCCACTAGCTTCATTCTGGAATTGCTGGTATACCCGGTAATTTTTCATATATGGAAATGGAAATTTGTGATGAAAGATGGCACAGTTATCCCCACACCTTCTGTACACGTACTCAAGGCCCATTAATTTAAGGAGAAATTTCATGTATAAATATCACGTCTTTGTTTGTGAATCGTGCCAATACGAAACGGATAAAGGAAGTAGTGATCCGTCATTGGGAAAAATGTTGAGAAAAAATATGAGCATTAAGGCCAAGGAGATCTTTCCCAAAGGAGAGGTCTGTGTTAGCGGGAGTGGATGTCTCGGGCAATGCGAAAAAGGGATAAGCAGCGTTATTTACCCCAAGGGACAGTGGATTTTTGATTTAAGGCCGGGGAGTGAGGAAAGAATTCTCAAGGAATTGCTGAAAGAGTAAGCATTTTAAGTTTCCTATTCCTATCAAGTTGTTCATAATTACTGATTATGCCAAAAGTATGTCTGACGGGTATTAAACCTACCGGAAATCCCCATCTGGGTAACTATTTAGGTGCCATTCGCCCGGCCATTCGAATGGCGCAGTCAGGGGACTATGCAGGTTACTATTTCATTGCCGATTACCACTCCCTGACAGCGGTTCATAATGGTAAAGAATTAAATCAATACATTTATGAGGTCGCGGCAACTTGGATGGCCTTTGGTCTCGATCCCAAGCAAGTGGTGCTTTACCAGCAAAGTCATATTCCCGAGGTGGTGGAATTACATTGGATTCTGTCCTGTTTTACCGCCAAGGGGCACATGAACCGTGCCCATGCCTATAAGGCCATAGTGCAGGAAAATGAAAATAGTGGGCGTGATCCCGATCTTGGGGTGAATATAGGACTGTACACTTATCCAGTGTTGATGTCGGCCGATATTTTACTGCTCCAGTCAGATGTGGTGCCAGTTGGACCTGACCAACTTCAGCATCTCGAAATTGCCAGAGAGATCGCTCAATCTTTTAATTTCGTCTATGGCGATCTTTTAAAACTACCCAAGGCCTTAGAACAAAGTGTTCCGCTTATTCCTGGTCTGGATGGGCGAAAGATGAGTAAAAGTTATCAAAATACCATCCCTCTTTTTGTTAGTGAGAAGGATTTAAGAAAGCTTATTAATAAAATTAAAACTGATAGTTTGCCTCCAGAGACTCCCAAAAATCCGGATGAATCTCTAATTTTTACGTTGTATAAATTTTTTGCCACGCCTGAAGAAATTGATAATTTAAAAGCATGGTACTTGAAAGGGATTGGTTGGGGAGACGCTAAGTCCCAACTTTTTGAGGCCATTAACAGAGAATTACAATTACCACGTCAGCGCTATCAAGAATTAATTGCCAATAAAGTAGAGATTAATCGGATTTTAAAAGAGGGTGCCGAGCGTGTTCGTCCCCAGGCCCAAGCATTGCTAAAGATAATTAAGAAAGCTATTGGGGTGCTTTAAAAATGGCCCAGCAAAAAAAACGTCTCTCGTATAATGTTGAAGGGCCGTGCTTTGTTGATTCCACCTGTATTGATTGCGCTTCTTGCCATTGGATTGCCCCGGATATTTTTGGTGATCGAGACGGCACATACTATGTGAAAAAAAATCCAGAGACTCCCCAAGACTTGGAACGATTCCAAATGAGTCTTTTATCGTGTCCAACAAACTCAATTGGTGACCAGGCAAAGCGTTCTATTCGCAAGGCCATGGATGCGCTTCCCCATCTGCTTGAAGAAGATGTCTATTTTTGCGGGTTTACTTCACACAGAAGTTTTGGAGCACAAAGCTATTTTATAAAACATCAAGATGGTAATTGGCTTGTAGATTCTCCAAAGATGACACCATACTTGGTCGAGCGTTTTAAAGAATTAGGTGGACTGAAATACATTTTTATTACTCATCAAGACAATGTGGCCGATGCTTTTCATTATGCTGAGATTTTCAAGTCTTCCGTAATTATGCATATCAAGGATGCTGGAGCAGGTCTCAAAATAGACATTTGTATTAAAAAGGATGCGCGCACCGAGATGGGACCTTTTGCCATTATTCCGACTCCCGGTCACACTCAGGGTTCTCTCTGTCTTCTTTATAAGGAGAAATTTCTCTTCACGGGAGATCATCTTTATTTCGAGAACGGTCTCAATGTATTCAGTGAATATTGCTGGTTTGATTTCGAGGAACAAATATTGTCTGTGGAAAAGCTAAGAAAATTTACTGAAGTGGAATGGATTCTGCCAGGGCATGGCGGGAAAAAGAAAATCGAGCGTGGAACTTTTTCTCATGCCATTGATCAGATGATTACTATGATTAAGAGTACATATAAATAAGGAAGTATAAAATGGGAAAAGTTTCGTTGCGCCCTCTTCGGGATTCATCAGTTTTCCGCAAGATGGCCATGGGTACATGGGCGGTCGCCAAGGACCCAACAGTGTATGGTCTTCTAGAGATTGACTTAAGTAAAACATTGGCCATGTTAGATGAGTATCAGAAAAAAAATAATGTAAAAATTACTCCGGCACATTTAGTGGGTAAGGCCGTGGCCTATTGTATGAAACGCCGTCCTGAAATTAATGGAATGATTCGAGGGAAAAAGATCTATTTGCGAGAACATGTCTCGCTCTTCTACCAGGTTAACATTCCAGGTGAGGGAGCGGATAAAGTAACAAAGGCCACGTTATCCGGGGCAGTCCTTCATGAGGCAGAGAATTTCACGCTTGCTAAAATTTCTGCAGAGCTGGCGCGGAAAGCACAGACCTTACGTGAAGGAAAAGATTTAGAAATCAAGCGCAATATGGAGCTTTTTAGGTTTATACCCTGGAGACTTACGGGTTTATATTTAGATTTTGTGAGCTGGCTCATGTACGGTCTTAACTTGGATTTATCATTTCTAGGAGTACCCAAAGACCCTTTTGGTTCCATCATGATTACTAATATTGGTGGACTTGGTTTGGACATTGCCTTTGCTCCTTTGGTGCCCTATTCAAGAGTTCCCGTTTTATTGGCGGTAGGTGCAATTACGAACCGGCCATGGGTTGTGGACAATCAGATTGTCATTCGTCCGATACTTCCCATTGGCGCAACCTTTGATCACCGTCTTATCGATGGCATTCATGCCGCCCAAATGGCCCATGATTTTAAAAAGTGTTTCAATGAGCCAGAGAAGTATCTTTTTTCCGACGACAACTGTAACTGATTTCAATTCCTAATGATTTAATGTTGTAATCATATTTCGTCGAGTTGTGATAAGTCGTACGCAACTCTAATTCTGTTAGCCCTCCGGGATTTACGACATGCATGTGTTCGTCATTAAAGTCGAGGAAATTGCTAAAAAGTGAGCGAATAGGAGAAACTGGCTCCATACGTCTTCCGTTTGGATGAAAGTCATCATAAACATGAACCCAACTAAATTGACTGGACTGTGCCAAGTCGGTGCGCTCAAAATAATAAATTTCCGAGTCTTTTTTGAGATAAAACTTTCCTGGATGAGTGATCTCGATCGCCATTCTTGTATTGGATGCAGCTTCGCGCCTGGCGACGTCAGATTGAGTAATTAGAATATTTTTGATTCGGATATCTTCTTCGTCACGAGGAAAAAAATCTGGTTTTGTAGTATCAATTTTAACAGATTCTCCTCTGTTTAATGCTTCAACTTGTTCCTTCCCAAGGTAAAAGCTCATATGAGTATTATAATAATTTCGTTGCCCCATGGAGACGGCATCAAAATTTTGTTGTGCCATTTCTCTCAGATCTTTCTTGAGAAATTCCCGCAGGGACGTTATGGCATCCGATAAATTCGTTGGCTGTTCTTTCCTAATTATTCTCGTTAACTCATTTAAAACCGAACCTAAATTAATGCTTTCCTTGCTTGGGGCAAGATACTCATAGTTGTAGGCCTTAATCATTTGATAGCGGTACATTTTTAATCGATCAAGCGCCAGTTGTTCAAATTGCGACAGAAGAATCACGCTTTCGGGCGATAAAATATCTACATTATTAACAATATCTTCTTGAATCCTTGTAATTTGATTGGAAAGGACGAGGCGTTCGGCCTCAAGTTGCCCCATGATCTGTTCCAATTCGGCCAGAAATTTCATTACCTTGGACTTTCGGTCCTGCAGTTTTAAAATATCGCTCAACAGCTTTTGATAGACAGGGTGCGAGGTCTTGATCATGGCAATTTCTGCTTTAATTGAATCCGGAGTAAGATCTAATTTTTTCCAAAGCTCCGCTTGATTGATAAGTTCTTCATAGATTGGAGAATAAAATTTCTTAATACTCTCTAAATAGGCCGATCTCTCCTCTGAGGACATACTCTGGAAGTTCTCGAAAGATATTTTTTTGTAGTTTCCATTCCAATCCTCTTTTGATTGTCTTAATCTTGTGACGGCGACCACAGATTCAAGCAAGGTAGGAATTTCCTTAAGCCTTGCATAACCATCATCAGAATCTTGCGCTCTAAGCACCGCTTCAATGATACTGCCTGCTCCTCCCAATGCCGGTTGTCCGGCGGGAATGCTTTTGGCCAAGGCCGCCAGACCAAGGAGGATGCGTTTGGTTTTCTTCTTTCGTTGTTGATGTTCAACATTTGCTTGAGCGGTTTGTTCAATTTCTTTATTGAGTTCTTCAATTCGGGCAAGAAGGAATTTTTCATTTCTGCTTATTTCTTCCAGGTCGCCTTTAATTTTTGGAACTTCAATGAAAATTTTTGTTGTGGCCGCATAACCATTTTCAAGTTGCGCGTAGAATTTCTCCACCGCCGCTTTCCTGGCATCTTTTTGGGCATTGAGACTGGCCTCTCGGTTTTGGACCCAAGCTGACAGATACAGCATCGCTAAATAATCATCGATCTGGCTTTGATACAGAGACCCATTGGTATTCAAGTCTAGTCCTGGCATCCATGATTTAGAGTGTCCAAAATAATCGAGATTTAATTCGAGGTTATATAATTTTTGGAGTGCCAGCATTTTTGTCTGTGAAAGAATATCTGACTTTTCTTGCGGTGAAAATGTGCGAACAAAATTTACAATTTCCGAATACTCCTTCTTGGCATCTTCGCCATACCCTTGGGAGAAAAGCTCGTTGGCAAATTTCAGTTTGAAGGTCGAATATAAGGAATGGGACATGGCTTCTAAATAATCTACCGGCTTTATTTCACCTTTGACTATGCTTGCGATCAATACGGGAGAATGTGCGTCTGTACCTGGCAGGGTTGTTGAGCAGTACTCCTGCCGAGCAGGATGATGAGTCTCATACCCCGCCTGTATCTGAATAAGTGCTTCTCTTGGAAGTCCTGCCTGACCACCTTTGAACGTTCCTGCACTTTCTCCTGGTATACCATTTGTTGATGAAAAATAGCTTTCCATCTCCTCTAGAGGAATATTTGATATTATCATGGAAGCTTTGCCACCTGTACCTGGCCGGCCTCCTGCGATTGCATGTGCGCCAGAAGTCGGACAGGTACAGTTCTCACCTTCCACAACTTTAAGTTCTCTGTCATTGCACATTTTTATTTTTATTCTTGAATGATCGCGCTCGTCTTCGATCCAACACTTCTTATCTGGATATCCCATTACGCAAATTGGATTACTCCTTGTGCTTGCATCACTTCCATCGAATCCTGCTTGTCCTGGGCCTGCGTTTTGGCCTTGCCCGCCGGTTGATACAAAACGTTTTGCTGTTGTTGTAAGATGGGAAGAAACAATGCTTTCTACATATATTTCAAAGTTTCCTGCATCAAGTCCATTTTTCCCATTCTGAAACTTGGAAACAGGTATGTGGAAAGGCCTTGGAGAGGTATCAATTTTTGTATCACCTTCAAAAAATAAATTCTTTGCCCGAATAATGACATCAGTTTGTGGTAGGTGAATGCTACTTTTAAATACAATCGTTTCAGCATCAATTTCCAATCTCTTGATATCATCCTTATTATGAATTATTTCATAGATTTCCGTCGCTAATTTTGGACCGATTTCAAGATGTAATCCTACGATTTTAACTGACCGTGCTCCTTCCTGGAAATTAAGATGATTAAGCGTTTTAATGTCTTTCAATCTAGTCTCTTGAATGAGATAAAATTCTTTTGAGTTCTTATCAGGTCGGAGACCTTGTTGGTCTACAAATTTACCCGTTTGTAGGAATACAGTATTTAGAAAGTCCAAATTTGATTCAGCTACGGTGGCAGCATTGATATTAATTGGTTCTGTTTTATGGCCACAGGATGATAAGAAAACACAAATGATGAGTATGAACAGGGTATGTATTATTCTTTCCATAACTTTCCTCCCAGAATGTTTCCTAAGTGAAATAGCATGGATAAAAAAAATCTGCCTAAAAATGATGTTTCAGAACAAAATAGTTTCAAAAATGAAACAGGTGGATAGGTAACTCTTTCATTTTGGTCTCCTGACCAAAATTAGAACTATAGGGTATGCGGCCAATCCTGGCCGCGACTCCTGTCGCATTTTTCTGAGAAAAATGACGTTTCATTTATGATAAGGATGCCCAGACCAGATGCATTGGGCCCGATATAATTGTTCTATAAATAAAAGTCTTGCCAGTCGATGGGGATAGGTGAGTGTTGATAAAGAAAAGCTTTCTTTACTTGCCTTGATAATGCTTTCGGCATGACCACTGGCACCGCCGAGGATAAAGATAACGGTACCGCTCCCTTCTAAGATTGCGTCGATCTTCTCTGCAAATTTTTCTGATGACGTGGGTAAAGTACCCCATTCTGCCAATAGAAAGAGAGGGGAGGCATCTATCCGGCCAAACAATTTGTGGACAAGGGCCAAAATTTCTTTGCCTTCAGCAACCGCATCATCCCCATAGGCCTTGACTTCATGAAGATAAAGCCGAAATTTTGTTAAGCGCTTGCGGTAATCATTTTCAACTAAAAGAAGCTCACTTTCTTTTAGCTTCCCTACAATGATAAGGTGAAGGTCTTTCATGATACTTATACCAATTACGTAAAACAACAGTCTACTTCGTCAAGCTTCGGTCTCAACGCCTGCGACGTGCAGGAGCAAGCCTCGGCGTTTCGCCTCGCTTTCCTAGTATCCCATTATTTTACGTAATTGGTATTGTACAAGCTAGAAATAATTTTCATCATCAGATGAGTTAGAAGAATGACTGGATGTCTTGGGCCGTTTATCGGGTTCCTGAAAATAGTAATCTTCAGGAATTTTTATAAAACTTGAGGCGGCATACAGTCCCTCTAAATCATAATTATTCCTGGCCGTTTCTTGAAAGATGTGGACAATGACATCGCCTAGATCGATCAAAGTCCAGTCTGCTCCGGTGCTTCCTTCTACTGATTTTATCGTGATCTCATGCCTTTTCATCATCTGGCATATGGCTTCTGCCATGGCGTTAGCTTGAGTAGGGTTGCTAGCAGAACCGATAATAAAATAATCGGTCATACTACTTTGTTTCTCTACATCCAAAACTTTGAGGTTGGTGCCCTTGAAATTGGCCAAAATCCATACTGATGCCATGGCCATATTAAGTGGATATTTATACTTCTTGTTATTAAAGATCTTGGCAACTTCAGTACCAATAAAATCCTGTGTCATAATTTTTCACTCCGTTCGACGGCCTTTTGCATAAGGTTTTTTAATTTTTCAATATTATGTCCTGAGACGGCAGAGATTGGCAGAACATTTTTGTCTAACATCTCCTCAAAATGCTTTTTATATTTTTCGATTTCTTCTTCCCTGAGAGAATCTATTTTTGTGAGACAGATGATCTCGGATTTCAGACCCATTTCCTCTTTGTATTTAATCAATTCATTTCTCACTACAATATAGCTATCGTAGGCTTCATAAGGTTCTAGGCACCATGAAATATCCACTAAATGGACGAACAAAGAAGTTCGCTCAATATGCTTCAAAAAGCGAGTTCCTAGACCTTTGCCTTCGGAAGCATCTTCAATTAATCCCGGAATGTCTGCCACCACGAAAGTTTTTTCTCCGACACTCACTACGCCAAGATTAGGTTCCAAGGTGGTGAAAGGATAATCCGCAATTTTTGGTCTAGCGGCAGAAATAACTGAGATTAAAGTGGATTTTCCTGCGTTAGGCATTCCAATTAAGGCAATATTGGCAAGGAGTTTGAGTTCGAGGTCTAAGTGGAGTTCGATTCCCTTCTCACCCGGTTGAGCATGCCGAGGGGCTTGATTGGTGCTTGATTTAAAATTCATATTTCCAAGACCACCACGCCCACCCTGTGCCAATAAAACTTTTTCTCCGTGCTTGGTAATATCAGCAATAACTTCACCTGTTTCTGCCAATCGTATAATGGTGCCGACGGGAACTTTTAAAGTCAGGTCATCACCATTTCTCCCATTCATATGGCGTCCGGCGCCGTCCTCACCATGTTCGGCCGGAAAGCTTTTTTTGCCTCGAAAGTGTAAAAGCGTATTGAGTCCTTCGTCGGCCTGAAAATAGATACTCCCGCCTATTCCACCGTCGCCACCATCTGGCCCTCCAAATTCAGCGAATTTTTCTCGTCGAAAACTGACGGCACCAGGTCCACCATTTCCAGAAGACACGATAATTTTTACTTCATCTATAAAACGCATATCTCACTCGAACACCAGAATCTAAAGAATCTAAAAAAAAAGGAAACCAATATATCGGTTTCCTTTTTTCACACTTATTCAAAACAAGAACAAAGAAAAGTCGTTAGCAATCTGGTCTCAGACCACTGAAACCAATTGACGTTTCTTTGTAAACCACTTGAACTGCACGACACCTTCACGTACAGCAAAAATGGTAAAGTCCCTACCCATATCTACACCCGTTCCTGGGTGAATGACGGTGCCAACTTGACGGACGATGACGTTGCCTGGAATGACACGCTCCCCACCAAATTTTTTGACGCCTCTCATTTTTGGATTTGAATCACGGCCGTTTGTGGTCGAGCCACCGGCCTTTTTATGTGCCATGGTCTATCTCCTTCTGCTTAAAATTATTTTAAATATTTTTCTGCTAATTTATGGGACGCCTCAATTTTTTTCGCCTTACCTTGTCCGTCTGTAACCTCGGTAATCAGTAAAGCTGTAAACTGTTGACGATGACCCTTTCGTTTAGCATATCGCCCTGGCCGTCTTTTCAGAATGTGAATTTTATCGGCCTTGTCATGCTTCAGCACGCGAGCAACCACTTGGGCACCAGAGATAGTAGGCTTTCCAACAATAGTATTCTCACCACCAATGAAAAATACCTTAGTGAAGGTGGTGTCTTTACCCGCTTCAATATCGAGCTTTTGTACATCCAACATATCGCCTGGGCGAACCTTGTACTGGAATCCAGCAATTTCAACTACGCTATACACGGAGGAACTCCTTGATGATGGCCGTAAGGGGGATTGACGTCATGCTCAGCAAAAGACGCATCACTTATATCCCTTAAAGTGTGTTTTTCTAAAGATTCCAAGTGGTTTAAAACTTTTTCTACAGACTGTCAACGGAAAGGCCTGTAAAGGGATTTATATTATGCGGCAGATTATACCTAGCTCGTGCGGCGTCCGTAGCTAGATTTAACAGGTTTCTTGTTTATACCGAAAAAAAGATGGGAAAGGAGAATTTGTGAGTGCCGCTAATGGAACAATGATTTTTCAGTTTTTTAAGGAAATCAAATTACCAATTTATCTGAGAATGGAATCGGATGGGTTTGGTCCTGATTTCTTTAACTTTTTGCGCAGTATGCATTTTGAACGATTATCCCCAGAGGATGAACAGAAATTTGAGAAGGATTCATATGACGCAGTGCCTGGCGGGCGCATTTTAGAACTCAAAACTTGCACACCTCTTATGATGCGACAGATGAACTCAGTGATAGAGAGTGATAAATACGGTCCAGAAAGCATCACGAATAACGGGGTCTACAAAGTCTATCGCTATAAGGGAATGGCCTTAATGATTTGGGCCTTCCAAAATAGCACTTGGGAAATGGCCATTACTCCTAATGCCTCACTCGATGAAAATCTTATGATGTATCGGGCAGTATTTAATCGCTTTTTAAGTTGGTCCTTGGCACCATTAGGTCTTTGCGGATTCTGGGGACATTTCACCAGCGGCGGAGTGATTATCAAAAAAATGCGAGAGTCCCATGGTGAGGCGATCTTCTTTGATGTGCTGCAGAAAAGAATTTTGGGTCCAAGTGGAATTCAAAAAATATCGAGTGCTTTAACGGTATACAGGATTGATCCACGCGCTAAGTTGACCACCCAAATGACTAAAGAAGAATTCGCAGCCTTTTTATTTCATTCTACCAGTTATTTTGATCTTCAAGGATTAAGTCTCCCTATTCGGCAAGCTATTTTATGGCTCACAAAAACTGTGGTCGGTGTCACTACTCCACAGGTTGCCGGTGTTGATACTCCAGCCACACCCATGATTTCTAAGTAATAAATGCTGCCAAGTTCATTCAAGATGTTTAATCATGGTCAAAACCATTTTGAATTTTTGGGTAGCATTGACCGCATGAGGGATATTGGCAGGCATGATAATTGATTCCCCTGCCTGCAAGGTAAATGGTTTTTTATCAATGATGATCTCGCCGGTGCCATCGATAACATTGATAAGAGCGTCAAAGGGTGCTGTATGTTCTGATAACTGTTGCCCCTTATCAAAAGCAAATAACGTCACATTTCCAACTTTGCGCTGAATAATCTGCTTGCTCACCACACCACCACTTGAATATTCGATGGAGTGGTTAATGTTAAAAATAGTGGAATCACTAAATTCATTTTTTTTCATTTGGTCGTCCTCAGTGATAGCTTGGAAGTTAAAAAAAAGTCGTCACAGCGGAGGACGACTTCTAAGGTAACAAAACAAATGGCGGGAGACAAAAGTTACGAACCCTACCATCATCATCCGCTGGTAACTCTACTAGACTTTTCCGAAATTTCCAAGGATTGAAGATAAGATTAGTGCAAAGATAATTTTTCGCCAAACACAAGCAACTAGCGAGAATGTGAGATCGCTTCCTGCATTCAAACGAGTTCGCGCGAAAATAAATCACTAAGAAAATTCAAAAATTTTAAAGAAACGGCGTAAACCAAACTTATTATTCATGCGATGGCCACAATCCATGCAATAATAAGAAATATTCTGTGATAATCTTTGGGCAATATGACCGAGGAGCGTAAAATGCCATCCTTCAATCGAAGAAATCTTTATCTTGCAATCAGCTTGATTCTC
>CAYHRT010000019.1:0-28526 GCA_964359085.1 uncultured Bdellovibrio sp.
CGGTCAGCTTAAAGGCAAAATAGTAAGAATGAATTGTCCTGACTCACAGAATTCTTGAGCTGCTCAGTGCTTACTTCTCGGTTGAACTCGTTCGTATTTCCAAAATTCAACTTTTTCCTGATGGGCCTTGTCGGGTGACACTACTGGAGCAGTTTTTACTTCTGGCACCGGGTGGTCACTCGGATTGGAGCTTGGCCCTCGATCCTTGGGATCGACAGGGATCTCCTCTACATCACTAGCAAGCTGTCTAGTCGGGACTTCATCATTGCTCAATTTGGTATCATTCATATCTTGCCAATCAGCCGTTTTTGTTTCAATTTTTTTTGCATCAGGTGTGCTTGGCAATTTGAGCTTGGGCGGTTCATAAGTACCGGCCAAGACGCCGGTTGTGAGTAAGAGGCCTAAAAAAATAGATGTTTTCATATGTTCACCTCATCGCAATCAGATGTTAGTTGCATAAATCACTCAATCCTTTTCGACCGCGATTATGCATAGATTAAGGTCATCTTGTTTTTGACAGAAGGCCGGAAGCTTTTTCCTGACTAATAATGTCTGGAAAGTGATTTAAATGCTCAAATTAAGAATCAAATGCTAAAATAGCAACGTAAATCGTACTAATTACTTCGGGCACGGAGCAGAATGCTGAGGCAAGGGAGAGGAAAGTGAAAAGAGAGCGAGCAATCATCGGTCTAGTTTTGATTACGGCAATTTTCTTTTTATTATTATTTGTATTTGCGTTGTTAACAGTCCGGGGGATGCAGTCGGCCAGTGATATTACGGCCAGCTCCAATGCAGCCAATGCAAAGATTGCTGTCATTGAAATTCAAGGAGCGATCTCAGATTCCAAAAAGATAATAGAAATGTTGCATAAGGCCCAAGAATTACGGGATCTCAAAGCACTCATTGTAAGGATTGATTCTCCCGGCGGGGCAGTTGGCCCGACACAAGAGATTTACGATGAAATAATTTATCTTGATAAAAAACTGCCCGTGTACGCTTCTTTTGGCGGCATGGCAGCTTCGGGGGGATATTATATTGGTGCTGCGGCCAGAAAAATTTTCAGTAATCGTGGAACCTTGACTGGATCCATTGGTGTGATCATGCAATTTGTCGATCTCTCCAAGCTCTATGAGTTTGTAAAAGTTTCACCTGAAGTGATCAAGGCTGGCCGTTATAAGGACATCGGCCAAACCGCACGTTCCATGACTGATGAGGAGAAGGGGCTTTTGGGAAACCTTCTGACAGGAGTTCATAAGCAGTTTATGGAAGATATTTTGAAACGTCGAAAAGAGAAAATTAAGGGCAATATTAACGAGCTGGCACAAGGTCAGATCTTTTCTGGTGAGGAAGCTTTTCGCTATGGGCTAGTAGATGAATTGGCGGGGCTTTATGAAGCTGGTCGAAAAATTCACGAGGAATTGAAAATTAAAGGCGAGTTCAAGGGTTTCAAATACATTAAGGAGAAGAAGCCTTTTAACTTTATGGAACTGATGGAGGACCTGGGGGAGGCATCAGAGAAAGCTGGAACTCTCTTATCCTCTCTGAGTCATCCTGCGCTCATGTTTAAAATGACTAATTAACGATGAAGAATAATAAAAGAGATTTGGCCAGGAGGCCAAAATGAATCCTGTGTATATAACTTGGTTTCAAGATAATCTTCTTTCTGTCGTTGCCGTCGGACTCACCATCATTTTAATTTACCATTACTTGATAGAGAGAGATACAGGAGTAAAACTTTCAAAGCGCTATCGCAATTCCATTTTTGAGGCACAATCTAAAATTTTCCTCAATGCTACACAATACCTCATCGTAGGCAATAAGGATCTGGCGATTAAGGAATTTTTAAATGCAGTAGATATCAATAGAGAAACTATCGAAACATATTTTGCTCTTGGTGGACTATTTCGCAGTAATGGCGAGATTGAAAAAGCGATTAGCATTCATCGCTCTTTGATTGCCAGGGAGAGCATTTCAGAATCTACACGCTTGAGATCCTTAAAAGAATTGGCTATAGATTTTGATAAGGGTGGATTCGTAGATAAGGCCATAGAAACGTATAAGGATGTTTTGAAAATCAATCGAGATCAGTTTGAGGTTCTACAATCTCTGTGTCGGATTTATGAAGATATTGAGGATTGGGATCAAGCCTATCATTATCGGATTATGCTTTCGAAAGTTGCTCACGAAAATCAGTCGGAAACGATTTCACATATTTTAGTCCAGAAGGCGCGGCAGTCATTTGAAAAAGGAAATTTCCTAAAATGCAGTGAAGATCTCGAAGATGCGTTTCGATTCGCTCCTTCAGTTTCGGCCAAAATTTTGCGCTTAAAATTGTTCTTGGTTAATGGCGAAATGGAACAAGCCAAATTTTTACTGCTGGAGCTTTTGAAAGAGCATCCCGTGTATGCCTCATTTATTTTTATCTCGCTTGATGAAGTGAAGCGCCTGGATCGTCCATGGGTTACTGATTTCGTAACTCGGTATGATTTATTGAGGAGTTTTTTTCTGGAGTTAAAAGATAAAGACTTATTAGATTCACCTTCGATCGTTTTATCCAAGGTGCGTTTTTTTAAGGAGCGCTCGCTGAATAAAGAGGCCTTTGAGTTGCTGAAGGATCTGATGGATTCTAAGAAAGGTCAGAACGAAGTTTTAGAGGCCGAGTACATAAAACTGTTGATCGACATGGATAAAAAAGATGAAGCGTTAGTAAAAACGAAAAGTCTTTTGGATAAATTTTATCAATCCCTTACGCGACATTATTGTCGAGAATGTGGATTTAATTCTGATGATATCTTTTGGCGATGTCCACAATGTCATGAGTGGGAAACCATTCAATTTAGGTGGAAGGTATAAACTGATGGGGAAGATGTTGCTTTTGACGTTGGCCTTGTTGGGCGCATGTCAGGTCCAAGGTGCTGAGACGGAGCAGCAGACGCTCAGCATGCCTAAGCAAAGTGAGGGTCGTGCGACGAAGAGTGTGGTTGGTGTCTTTTATTTAAAACCCATGTTTGCCCACGTTCATCAAAATGCTTCGCGCTATTCATCTTCGCTTACAACATTGGCTTGTGGCCATCCTGTGAAGGTTTTGCAGGTTGCAAGAGAAAATCTTCCTCTTGAAATTGTGTTCAATGGCGCTTGGAATTTTGTGAGTGTCGGACCTTATGAAGGTTATATTCGTTCGGAGTTCCTGTCTCCAACAAGCGTAGATTGTTTTCAAGACAAGTTTACAAAATTCTTTGATCTCTTTGAGCTTGATTTAGCAGAGTTATATTATTGGGGCAGGCTCTATGACTTATATTGGCAAGGTAAGTCGAAGGTAAGATGATACAACGAGTAGTAATCACATTTATGCTATTTTCCTCTCTCGAAGTATGTGCCCAAAATGGCGGTGCAGGGATGGAAACGATACAAGTCACTCCGGCTGGGTCCGAGAACTCACCATCTGCGGCAACAGGCAGTTCTGTCGGCGCTTCTGTTGATAGTTCTTCTGGCAGTTCGCCCGGCCAGAGCAATGAAGGGCAGATACTTAAGGAATCCGAGGTTGTTGATTTTAATTCGGTAAAAGAGCTTCTTAAGAAAGATCAATTGGATAAGGAAGCTAGTAAAATTGAAAAAATCGTGAAGAGCGAGAAAAAGAAAAAAGTTGAGGTAAAAAAGAATCTCTACAATATCCCAGAGGAAGATGAATTTTGGAGTTTTTTTTCGGAGTATTGGCTAGTAAAAAATGCACCGGCCTTAAAATGGGAATACCAACATCCAGAGTATGGATTGGAGGAAACCTTTGAAAGGCTCCTCGAAAAATTTGGACATTTTGAGGTAAAATTTAAAATCCTTTTGCTGAACACAACAGCGCTCTATCACATCGCCTTGCCTTCAAATTCTTCCAGCGTAATTTTATTGCTGTCAGATCCATTGATCAAGCATCTTGACCTGTCCAAATTAGAGATTGCGTTGTTGATGCTTCAGGATTTTTTAAGAGAAAAAATGGGGCAATTTAAGCGCAAGGTAGAGACAAAAGAACTAAGACAAGAAATAGGTAAAAACTTCGAGGGCAGAGCACTGTCCTCGAAAATTTTTGATCAGGTCTTAAAAAATTATGATCAATTAATTTTTAACAACGGATTTAGTTTTCAGGAACAGTTTGATTTAACCCGCGACATGGGCAATTTGTTACGCTCAGAAACCACACTTTGGACCACATATATTGATTTGTTGAAAAAGTTAGATGGAATTGTTAAGACGGATAATAAATTTAAAGATTATGGCAAAATCTATCCTTCGCCTGAATTGCAGATGAATTGGCTAGGTGTTAAGACGGGAACGCGATGAAGGAATTTTTTTTTGATTATTTGATAAAGGTTCGGGCGGCAGCACGACCTATGCTGTTTCTTCATTTTGCCGTGATGTATCTGATTTTTTTCCTCAGTATGATCTTTATTAACTCTATCATTACTTTTTTACATTTTAGATTATCGCACGAACTGAGTGTCATCGAAGACTGGGTTTTTCATAAGCGGTGGGAAATTGTACTGGTAAGTAAACTCATTGCCGTTTTTTTAATCTATAAGCTCGTCAAAATTCGCGTGGACGATGTGGCTTATTTGCGAAAGATCTTTAAATGGCAATGGTCTCCACCACCTTTACAGTTTTGGGTAATCATCTCTTTTTTTATGGTAATAATTATCATTATGGGGCACCCCACAATGATGGGGCTGCCGTGGCTGTTTTTGGAATTTAAGTTTATGTCCTTTCTGGCTTCCTTAGTCTATTTTGCTCTCGACGCCCCGTTGATATTTTGGTTGGTTGGTACAAAAGTCACTAAGTGGAGCGATATTCTCTTGCTCGCGCCATGCTTGGCACTTTTTCCAACGATTGGAATCTATATTGCTTTTTTAGGGGATGCAGAAAATCTTTTTTCTACCTATGTTTTTGCATTTTATTTTCTATTTTTTCTAAGTAATTCGCTTTTCAACCCTTCACATGCCTTCCTTTTCTTGTTGTTATTTGTGGGCCCATGTTTTTGGGGGTTTGGTTTAGACCCTTTATGGGGGGGGAGCTTTTCATTATTTAAGATTAATAACATTCTGGGAGCATCTATCTGGAGCGCATTTTTGATAATGGGCCCCCTATATTTACGCTCATTACGTTTGGGTTTTCACAGTGTGAAAACCCAACATGAATAAGGAAGATCGCATGGGCGGCGAAGATTTAAATATCTTTAAAATTATTCTAGATGCTGGTTGGATTGTAAAAACAGTCTTAGGCATATTATTTATTTTGTCCATATTGTCATGGGCGATTATTTTGCAAAAAAGAAAATATTTTGCACGAGCAGATAAGTTAAACCAAGAATTTTTAGAGATCTATAAGCAAGGTAATACCTTTTCTGAGGTCTATGATCGTGCGCATCCTTTACCACTATCTCCGCTTAAAAATATGTTTCTTGAAGGCCATCTCGAACTACGCAAAGTTCGAGAATCACAAAAAGATTCACCTCAGACTTTTAAAAGCTATATTGATAGTTTCGGTATGGATGGTGTCGATCGTGCGTTGAAGAAGGGAGCGATTACTGCACGCATGAATTTAGAAGAGGGCCTTTCTTTATTGGCGAGCATTGGCTCAGTGTCGCCTTTTGTTGGTCTATTTGGCACCGTCTGGGGAATTATTGATTCATTCACCGGCTTGGCACGAGGTGGTGGGACGCTTGAGCTAGTCGCCCCTGGCATAGCTGAGGCCCTAGTCGCGACGGCGGTCGGATTATTTGCCGCTATTCCTGCCGTTTGGTTTTATAATTATTTTCAAACAAGGTTGGGTAAATTTGAAGGTGATATGGAATGCTTTGGTCAGGATTTTGTTAACACAGTCCAACGCATTGTGATTCGATAGTTATGGCGTTTCGGTTCCCAGGAAAACGAAATGTTATGTCGGATATCAATGTTACGCCGCTTGTCGACGTCATGTTGGTATTATTAGTGATTTTTATGGTTACAGCTCCTCTGATGCTCAATGGGATTAAAATAACATTGCCCAGAACAAAAGAAGCCAACCCGATTAATTTAAATACCGAACAAATCATTCTGAGTTTTACCCGTGAAGGAGATTTGTATATAGGTGACCAAAAATATTTGCGAGAGGAAATTATAAAAAAAATTATGCAGGAGTTTAAACACAAGAAAACTGATGTAATCTTTTTGCGCGCTGATTTTGGACTTCATTACGGTAAAGTTGCTGCCCTGATGTCGTTGCTGAAATCTAATGGGATTACTAAAATTGCTCTCGTTACGGAGATGGATAAGAAATCAAACTAAGATGTATCATTACTCTTTGCAAAGACATTTAACGATTTCTATCGGGATGCATGTGCTTCCCTTGGCCTTGTTAGTAATCTATTTAATATTTATCAACGACAAATTATCACAAACGAGAAAAATCAATATTAAGCTCATGGAAAGTGCTGTGCGGGTTGACGTGGTAGCTATGCCCGAAATGACTCTTAGAGAACTCAAAGCTATTAATTTAAACGATGTGAATGATAGTAAGGGCCAGTTGGCTGAACCTGTTGCGAAAAGTGAAGCTCCTATCAAGCCAGATGATATCGTGATGAAGACTGAACCCCCAAAAAAGGATTTTAAAAGTTTTCTAAAGGAGCTTGGCCAAAAGTTGTCAAAAAAGGATAAAACGAAAGTTTTAGAAAAAGGCACACCGAAAGGGACTAAAATTAATGATGACTTACGCGCTGATTTCAAAAATCTTGTGGTTGCCGGCAATAAATTATCGGAAGGGCGTGCCTTAGTAGGAGTCGGTACGCAAAGCATATCAGCCGAATATGAAAAGTATCTAGGAGGGATTCCTGACCATGTTCGTCCTTTTTGGTTATTGCCATCCTATTTAACAAAAAGTGCGCTTCAATGTCGCATCCGTATTTATCTAGGTCGTGATGGTGTGATTATCAAAGCTGTAGTGTTTGAATCAAGCGGTAATGAGGAATATGATGAGAGGGCCATTTTAGCAGTGCAAAAAGCTTCACCCTTCCCGGTACCTCCTGTAGCATTTTTACCAAAAGTTGTGAATGGTGAGATTATTTTAGGATTTCCATTATGAGGATTTATATTAATGTTTTGACAACAATTGGCATGCTTTGTTTTAGTTTTTTGGGGCCGGCACAAGAAGTGACGGACACGGCAACAGTTATCGCGATAGGAGAGGCCGGTGCTATTAAAGCGCGCATGACTATCGTGGCAGACCCAAAAGTGGAAGATCTTAAAAAAATTATTGCCAGTGATTTTGCTTTCTATGCTCGAACCTTTGAAATTCTTGATTCCGGGACTCCTGTGATCTCGTCTTTGTCACAAACAATAGATCAAATCCATTATACCAATAAGGGTTACAGCTACGTTTTGCATCTCTTACGAGGGAAAAATGACGCTAATGTAATGCTTAAGGTGTGGGATATTAAGAGCAAAGGATTATTAGGTGAAGTCGAAGGAGTGCGTGATAGTGATATTCGAAATCTGGCCCACATGTTATCTGATTATGCTTACCAAAAATTGATCAATAAAAAGTCCATCTTTAAAACAAAGATTATTTTTGTTTCTGACGTTCTTGGGAATCGTAAGAACCCTATCAAAGAGTTATATATTGCTGATTTCGATGGCCATAATTTAAAGCAACTGACTCATCATTTTGGGAATGTGCTCTCTCCATCCTTTTCGTATAATGGAAAAAAAATTGTATATAGTTTGATTCGTGGCCAGAATCTAAAAGGGCGCAATATTGATCTTTTGATTTATGATGTCAATTCGAAGAGAAGCGAAACATTATCATCATTTCCTGGAATCAATTCTGGAGCTGTTTTTTTGCCGGGCGATCAAGAAATATTATTAACTACAAGTCATTCAGGAAATGCTGAAATTTATAAGATGAATGTCAAAACAAAGGAATTAACTCAAATAACAAATCACTCAGCACCTGATGTTGACCCTTCAGTCAACCATGATGGAAGTTTGATGGCCTTTTTATCAGGGCGTCCGGGTAAAGCAGAAATTTATTTGATGAATCCTAGCGAGATGGAAAAGGATGTTAGGCGCATCAGTTTCGTGGGAGAATTTAACGCGACACCTCGCTTTTCTGCTGATGGAAAAGAGATTGTTTTTTCTTCTTGGATCAACAATTCCTTTGATATCTTTCGCATTAATAGTGATGCTTCAGGGTTAGTTCGCTTAACCAAGGATTTTGGGTCCAACGAGGCACCGGTTTTTTCTCCTGATGGTGAATTCATCGCTTTTAGCTCTCAGAGAGTCCTTTCCTTTAGATCGGCCGTACAAAATATCTACATAATGAGTCGAGAGGGTGAAATTATTGGGCCGATAACCAACAAAATGGGCAACTGTTCAACTCCGAGATGGGGTAACTAGCTTATATCACGTTTACTCTGTCTTATAACACGACACGGTAAAAAATATCTTGTAAAAACTTCAGACGCAGTGTATTATGCGGGTATCTTGATGCCGAGCGTTATTGTCGGCTTTAACCATTTTACACTGACTAGGAGTTGAACAATGAATAGCAATCTGGCCAAAAATGGAACAGACCTGGAAAATCTTTCGTCGATTTTATTATCAACCCTCGACGAAACCATCTTTTTTAGTGAACTCGCAAAATTCGTAAAGAATTCAATAGGTTGCGATAGGGTTAAAGTATTTAAGGTCCAGGAGGATACATCGGCCAAGTTGATTTCCTTAGATGGGAAGCCAGTTCAAGACGGCAGAGAATTGATGATTGGCGAAGGGCCTGCTGGTCACGTAATCCGCACAAAGCGTAGCTATTTTAGCAATAATACAGCCCGTGATCCGCTCTTCTCCAAGGAACTTCATGAAGGTGTCAAAGCAGAATTATGTTTTCCTGTCGGACATGAAGGTGTTCTGATTGCAACACTTCATCTGCAGAATTTGGGTGATACTGGTGAGTTTAACCGTGAACATATCAATTTACTTCAAGAAATTGTAAATGAAATAAAAAGGCCCCTGGCGAATATGAAACTCTATCTATCGGCTAAATATTTAAATGAGATCTTACTGAAAAAGATTGAAGAAAAAGAGCGCGAGTTGGATGAGAGAAAGCATGGCATGAGAATTTCTGATTCTTTCAAGGTGACCGAAAAAGAGATAATTGGAAAATGTGAATTAATGCAAAATCTTTTGAAAATGGCTGACAAGGCTTCATTAAGTGAATCGAGCGTACTTCTGACCGGTGAGGCAGGTACAGGCAAGGAAATCATTGCCAAGCGTATTCATTGCCGCAGCCGACGTAAAAATGGTCCATTCGTGGTGTTTGATTGTTCCTCATATAATGAGCACGAAATGGAAGCTGAACTATTTGGTGTAACCTCCAATGATTCATTTACCCACCGCCATGATAAGTTGGGGATGCTTGAGCTTGCCAATGAGGGAACCCTCCTGATCAAGAAAATCTCGAAACTTTCACTTACGATCCAAGCTAAGTTGATTAATTTTATTAACGAAGGAATTGCTCAAAGAGTAGGTGAAAAAATTCCTTATCGCTCTGACGTTCGATTAATTGTGAGTTCTTCAGATGATTTGACTCAATTGAGTGAGCAAGGTCTCTTTAGAAATGATTTGTTCTATTCTATCGGTAGAATCAATTTCTCAGTACCTGCAGTCCGTGATCGCAAGGATGACATAGAACTGTTTGCTTACCATTTTCTTAATAAGGATAAGAAAAATGAAGAAATGAAGTCACTTTCTCCATGCGTAATCTCTGTACTCAAAGAATACAAATGGCCTGGAAACCTCCGTGAGCTTCAAAATGTGATTGAGCGAGCTTACATCTTGGCGGAAGGAATGATCGTCGATAAGAACCACCTTTCTGATCATATTTGTAAGAAGGAAGAAGTTAAGGAAGAGAAAGTAGACAAGTTTCTTAATTTCAAGGAAGTCACTTTGGAAGATTTGGAAAAGGCCCATATTTGCAATACTCTCGAATTTTTGGGCGGTAATAAAACCAAGACCGCTAAGCTGTTGGGAATTACCGTAAAAACCCTGTATAACAAGCTACATAGCTACGGGATGATTGGTGAAGAAAAGGAACTATGTTACTAAGTTGTGTTACTAAGTTGAAATAGATAGACATGCTGAATGAAAGGGGAGGGGCAAGACCTCCTCTTTCAATTTTGTGAAGGTAGATCGGTGTAAGAAGAGTTTATAGGGATGATTGATATAGTTAGATTTTGACAGTAGTATACAGACCGGAGGGGACGATATGAGTGTAGAAACTATTACTGCTATTCCATCTGAGATTGCTATTGATGTACCAGTTCAACGTGTAAAAAACTTCCGTGAATTGCCTGATATAGAGAACTTCTATCGCTTCATCTACGAAAATGATCTGCGCCGCGAGACCAAACTATTGCTTGAGGCAATTTGGACGGCCTACATCAAGAGAAAAAAACAGCAACGAAAAGCTGAGGCCCGCCACTAATTAATTAAGAGTTAAACATGGATGTTTCTACTGGCGCGGTGTCAAAGCCACGCGTTCTTTTTGATCCCATTTACGGCTTCATTAAATTTACCCCCGCTGAATGGGAAATCATTCACGGACCGTTTTACCAGCGCTTACGCTGGGTCAAGCAACTCGGTTTTGCTTGTTATGTATTTCCTGGTGCGGAGCACTCTCGTTTTGGTCATTCTATTGGAGTCTTACATAATGCTCAGAAGATTTTGGAGTCTTGCGAGCGTGCTGTCCCTGACCGGATGCTTTTTGATAATAATGTGAATTCAAAAGATATTTTTTTTCATCGTTCTGTTCGTATTGCCGCTCTTCTGCACGATTTGGGAACATTTTGTTTTTCCCATACCACAGAAGGAGCTTATGTCGACTTTGCTGAAACCACCAATTTGAAAGGCGGCAAAGGTCTTCCTGATGATCATGAAAATTTAGGTTCTTTTATTATCAAGAACACCAATTATGAGGGAGGGATCACACGAATTCTTTTGGAGAATAATTTTGATCCTCAATTGATTTCTGATCTAGTTAAAGGGGTTGGACCATCTCCTCTTGCCAATCAAATTTTACATTCCGAAATTGACTGTGATCGCATGGACTATCTGCTTCGTGATGCTCATTATACTGGACTTCGCTATGGCAGTTATGATCGTGATTATCTCTTGTACCACTTTCGAGTTTGCAAAATCGGTGACCATGAGGTGTTGGCCATAAAGCAAAATGCACTTCATTGCGTAGAAGATTTTTTGATGTCGCGATATGCGTGGTATAATCAAGTTATCCGATCCCCGCGTGGTGCCAAATATGATGCTATTGCAGGGAAAATTTGCTTTTATATGCTAGAGAAGGGGCTGGTTTTTCGTTATGGACAGTTGTTGGAGATGATCGAAAAAAATCCGCATCATTTTTTTAATTTTAACGACAATTATTTTCTTAACTTGGTGCACGTATCTTATATTAATGGCGTTTTTGACCGGGCTCCTGATATTAAGGATATGGCTTCGACCCTTTTATTTCAGAAGGGTGCCAGAGCACTTAAAGATAATTGCTTCAGTCAAAGATTGCTAGATCCTGATGATCGGTCAAAAAATGAAAGAATCATCAAGCGGGCAGAGGAAAAAGTTTTAGAAATAAAAGATTTTCTCAAAAAAAATGGCACTAAAAAGGATTGGGTTATTTCCGATTTGCCCAAAAAAATCATTACCTTTGTAAAATCTGAAAATAACATAGTAAAAGATAAAGTTGGGCCTAATATTTTATTGGAACGGGATCCAGTTAAGGTTGTAGATGATGCAGGTGATATTAAATTGTTGGCCCAGGTAGATCAGTCAATTATCTCCAAGCTGCAAAGGAGCATGAATTATATTCCCAATGTTTATTGCTCTAATAGTGCTTATGAATTACTGATTCAAGCCAATATGGTGACCGGTAATATTAATTAGCCATTAGTTATGCCATAATTAGAGCATTATTGTCAGAAATTGCCTGCTTTGCACGTGATCCAAGGAACTGTTATCATACTAGATGGGGCCAGCATTGTGCCGGTCGCGTTCAAATTAGGATGATTTGAGCATGATAAAAGATCAAAGGACTTCATCGCTTTCTCCTAATTATTCTAGGGCGCGATTTTTCGGACATGAGCCAACGCAGCTTTCCCCTCCCATGATGTTGGAAATAATCAATGTTTCTCATTCATATTCCAAAATATCTGCGCTGAAAGGTATTAATCTTCAAATCCGGGGCGGCGAATTTATTTTTGTTACAGGAGCTTCTGGCGCTGGAAAATCTACTTTATTGAGTATCATTTCGGGTGAAATAAAACCTACTCATGGCAGTATCATGCATGGGAGCGATAATCTTTTTGTTACGCAGGTATTTCAGGATTTGAAATTAATAGAGAATTTGTCGGTACTGGAAAATTTGAGGATGGCCAACGACCCGACAGTTTATAGAAATGATAAAGAATTTATGGATGTTATGATTGAAATGGGTAAAGTCTTCGGTGTGTATGATGCTCTTCATCGCCGAGTTAACAATTTGAATGGCGGATTGAAGCAAAAAGTTGCCATTATGCGAGCGCTGTTGCCGGGCCCTAATCTGCTGGTGGCCGATGAACCAACAAGCGCATTAGATTTTGAAAATTCTAAAAAATTATACGATGTATTGGCTTATTATAATTCTAAGCGTGCTTTGAGCATTATCTGGGCATCGCATAACAGGGAGTTGGTAAGGAAGTTTAGTGGTAAGATGATTCATTTGGAAAAAGGTCTCTTGGTGCATTCGGGGCATGCGTGTTTTATCTAAGATTTATATGGGCCCAATTTAGAGTTACACCCGGCAAATTTATTGTCGTCATCATTCTCCCATGGATATTAGTGATACTGTTAAAAATGTTGCCAGCGGCAACAGAAAAGCTAAGTAGGAGCTTTTTTGGGACGCACTCTATGAGTTATGTCAATCTCATATGTAGTGACGATAATCTGGCAAAATTCCTCCAGGTAAAAGTGAGTCAATTACCACTTATTGCTAAAGTTGAGGAATATGCCATTGCCAACATTCAAAGTACCATTACTAAAACATTAAGTGATTTAGATATTACCTCTCCCGATCAAGCTGATCTGAAAAAAATGGTAGGGTTGAGGATATTTTTTGATGAACAGGTGAGCGTAAGAGAATTTGAGTTGATTAAAGGTCATCTCAATCGACTTACCACGACAGGGGGGTTACAGGGTGCGACCGAACCGGGCGAGAGAGAAATCATTTGGGGACCTTTTGTACAAGGCCATCGCCTACAGGCCTATGCCAATTATTTCGATTGGGCATTGTATGGAATGATTTTCATAATTATTTATCTCATATGGCTTGTGAACTTCTTATCCATAAAACATCTATTATTACAGGCGGTCTATGTAGTCGAACGATACCAACGGAGGTCGAGAATATATCCTAAGGTGATGATAATTTTTATTGGTTTAAATGTCCTTCTAGGACTGCCGCTTGTTAATAAAAAAATATTGTCGACTCTCGATGGTTTCCATTTATCGAGCGGCGAACTTATGCCTATTTTTTTCTATTGTGTCTTTATTCTTTGCATTACCATGACCACTTTGGATGTGCAGCGGTTTTGGAAAAAAGTATGAGACGCAGATGGCGATTTTTATTTCTGCTAATTTGTATTGGTATGGTCGCTCCCAGCTTTGGATATCAACGTCCTGAAGTTGCTCGGCTGCAATCAGAACACAAGCAGCGCATTTTATTCAATAAAAAGAGACTAGATGAAATGCAGGGAAAGCTCCAAATGTTAGGACGTATGCTGGCCTCAAAAGAGGGAAAGCTGGCAACTGTAAATAATGCTAAATTCGATTTAGAAAGTGAAATGGGGGATATAGATCTAAAACTCAAGTCTCTTCACTCCGAAGTGAGCTTGAAACAAAATAAAATTAGTCGATTGATCAAGACACTGGTGGTGGTAGTGACATCAAAAGACGATTCGATGGCATCCCTCATTCTTGTGAAGGTCTTGCGGGAGAATATTATCAAATTGGACGGGGAACTCAAAGATTTTGAGAAACAGATGATCCACTTAAAGTCAAAGATTATGGTTGTTACGCAGGGCCTGAGAAATTTTGGTGAGCAAGAAACAATGCTGGCAGAACAACTGCTGGAACTCAAGGAAACGCGAACGGAAACGCTGGAAGCCATGTCTGAAATAGAAAAAAAAGTTGATGAATTATTAAGAGTTCGATTAGTTGACGATTCTATTCCAGAGCGTACTAAGGCCCATAATTTTATGGTTATCATGCCACTTGAGTCCTATCGACAGTCGATAGTTACTAAAAAAGGAATTACCTTTCGATGTCAGGATAGAGTCGCGATTCTTGCTCCAGCAAATGGCCGAGTTGCCTACTTAGGACAGCTAGGTAATTTGGGAGAAGTGGCAATCATTGATCACGGTGGTGAATATCGCTCGATTCTCTTAGGCAAGGCCACATATACTGTTGGGAATGGGGCCAACATAAGTAAAGGTGATGTGATTGGTCATGCCAAGGTTGATGGCTTGAGCGATAAGTCTTCAGGACAGATTTATTTTGAAATAAGACATAAAAATGTTCCCAAGCCGGTGACTAGTTTTATAGATTCCAAATATACTGTAAGCTTGAATGGTTCAAAGAATATTCACTGATCCTGAAGATTAAGGATAACAAAGTATAGTATTTTTAAAGGTTGCAACTATGACAAGTCAGCACAAGCGTTTTATGGCGATTACTTTACTCCTCTGCTTATTTTCCTTTCCGGTTTCTCGTGTAATTTCTGGAGAAAAGGAGAAAGCACACGCCAAGAGTGACAAATCAAGATTCGAGAAGATCGAGTTATTTAACAAAGTACTGTTTCTTATTGAATCAAATTACTATCGAGACATAGACACCGAAAAACTAATTGAGGGTGCTATCAAAGGGATGATGGGAACACTCGACCCTCATTCGGCATATCTCGATGAAGAAGTCTTCACCAAAATGCAGGAAGATACTCAAGGGGAATTTGGCGGACTTGGATTAGAAGTAACACAAAAAGATGGGGTCATGGTGGTGATTACCCCTATTGAGGATACGCCCGCATTTAAAGCAGGCATTAAGAGTGGGGATAAAATAGTTGAGATAGATGGGGATTCGACTCTCGGAATGACGCTCGATGAGGCGGTCGATAAAATGCGTGGAGGCTCAGATACAAAAATTACTTTAGGTATTGTGCGTGAGGGATTTGATGGGATTAAGCATTTTGATATGAAAAGAAAAATTATCAAATTGGAGTCTGTGAAGTCGCAACTGTTGGATGAGGTAATGTATTTACGTCTGACACAATTTCAAAAAAGTTCTGCAGAATCGCTGGAAGACCATTTGAAAAAAATGAAAGCAAAACTCAAGACAACTCCAAAAGGTATCATTTTAGACTTACGATCTAATCCTGGGGGGCTGTTAGATGAAGCCGTCGATGTTGCTTCTCTCTTTCTCCGAGATGGTGTTGTTGTATCAACTGAAGGCCGTGATCCCAAAAGCAAAGAGATACGCAATGTGAAAAAAACCGGATACAAGGAAATCGACATTCCAATGGTTCTTTTGATTAATGGTTCGTCTGCGTCTGCTTCAGAAATTGTTGCGGGTGCATTACAGGATCATAAACGCGCCGTAATCATGGGAACTCAGTCTTTTGGAAAGGGTTCAGTACAAACTGTTGCCAAATTAGATGACTATAGAGGGGTAAAGCTGACGATTGCGCAATACATGACTCCCTCTGGAAGTAAAATACAGGCCCTCGGTATCAAACCAGATATTGAATTGGATGAGCTAGAGACATCTTGGCAGAAGAAATCTTCCATAGAAACTAGTTATTTACGTGAGTCTGATTTACGCAATCATCTAACGGCAACGATTGAGACGCCAGAGGAGAAAACGCAGAGGATAGAAAAGGAAAAAAAGGCAAGAGCTGAAAGGATCAAGAAGATTGAATTAAGACGGAAGCAAAAAGAAACGGTAAAAGAAGAAAGCGAAGAAAAGGATTATGTCCCGGAAGCTTTCAATCCGGCCCAGGATTACCAAGTTGTTCAAGCCACAAATTTCCTGAAGGGAATCAGTGTATTCAAGGTTCTTAATAAGCAACAGTAATTGAACATGATACATGAGCAAGAATCATATTCGGTCTCGGAATTTATTTCTGTAGTTAAAGAAATTCTTGAAACTGGCCTATCGACAGTCCAAGTGGAAGGAGAGGTTAGTAATTTAAGTTTTTCAACTTCAGGGCACGTCTATTTTTCACTCATGGATGATGATTCTTTGGTTAGTGCGGTCATGTTTAAGTCAGATTTTTTACGTAACCCTCTTGCCCGACAAATGAAAGATGGAAGCAAGGTGGTAGTTTTGGGGAGCGTAAATGTCTACCCCAAGAGAGGAACATTTCAAATAGTCGTGAGACGTTTGACACTAAAGGGGAAGGGTGACTTAAAAGAAAAATTTGAATTGTTGAAAAAAAAATTGGCCAGTGAAGGTCTGTTTAATCTTGATGTTAAAAAGAAAATTCCATTTTTTCCCAAAAAGATTGCTCTAATCACTGCACCCAATGGGGCCGCAGTACATGATTTTATAAATATTTATATGCGGCGAGGTGTTTTTGTAAAGATCATTGTCATTCCTGTGCTGGTGCAAGGTGAAAAAGCACCATTAAGTATTATCAAAGGTCTCGAGCAGGTTCTAATGTATAATCAGGCCCATGAGAGAGATGGATGCGACGTGGTGGTGCTTGCAAGAGGAGGAGGAAGTTTAGAAGATTTATGGGCCTTTAATGATGAGGCCCTAGCCTATAAACTTTATGCTTATCCGATTCCCACTGTTAGTGCAATCGGACATGATGTTGATTATGTTTTAACAGACTATGTCGCCGATTTGCGGGCAGAAACTCCATCTGCAGCGGCAGAATTCTTAACCCAGCATCAAGTGGAGATACTTCAAAAATTGGGACAACTTAAGCGTCGATTGCGTGATCATATGATGCTTGCATTTAATGCACATCAATCAAAGCTAGAAACCCTTCATCCAAGAAAATTAATTCAATATTTCTGGCAATTTCTGGGTAATTATCGTGCGCGTTTAGAGATGTGCAATCTCATATATCGAGGGCGAGAATTGATGGGATTATCCGATTTCGCACTTCGTATTGAAGAGGCCATAGAAATGCTCAAGGGGGGTATGGCAGCTATAGTACACGGCAGAGGCTCACAATTAGATCAACTAAATGGAATCCTTGAAGCCACGTCACCTAGAAAGGTCTTGGAAAGGGGATATTGCCTGGCCAAATCTCAGTCAAAACATGTTATCCTTTCAGTGAGTGACTTTGATAAACTGGACACAAACACTACACTTTCACTTGTGTTTCATGATGGAGAGGGGCTTGTTACCAAAACTTAATATTGGTCTTGCGATGCTGATCTTTGCTTCTTGTTCCGATATAACAAGTATCTCTCAATCTGTCGCAAAAACCGAGTCGCAGGAACAACCAAAAGTTTCAATTGCGGTAACGACCTCAGAGCCCCCCCCCCGTACTGTGATAGAAGCTCCATACGATACACGCGAAATTACAATTCGACCCGGTGAAGTACGACTTTTGAAATTTCAACGGCCAGAAATTTTTCAGCAAGGAGAACTCTGGTGTGGCGAACAAAAATTTCTTATTCAGGAGCAAGGCGCGGACCTTATTGCCTTTATTTCAGAGAGCTATTTTGCTGAGATAGAGCAACGGATGTGTTTTTGGAAAACGCCGTCAGTAGTTTATAAGATTGCCAATGTTAATATTCAGATGCGCACCTTTCCACAGGAATTTTTGAAGGTAAATCCGAAAACTATTGAACTATCGAAGCAGGACTTTGAAAGAGCGAAGAGTGAACAACAGATTTTGAGTGTCGTTTATGCCAATTCTTCCAAGATACTTTTTTTTAGCACACCTTTTAAGCGTCCGCTCAAGAGTAGGATTACGAGCTATTATGGTATTCAGAGATTGTATAATAATGTGAAAAAGGGCCAGCACTTGGGTATTGATTTTCGTGCTAGAGTTGGAGTTCCTGTTCCGGCAAGTAATCGTGGAAAAGTGGTTATGGCCCAAGATTTATTTTTCACCGGATTGACTGTCATTATTGATCATGGATTAGGTATTTTTTCAATTTATGGACATCTTTCCTCCATTCTTGTTAATGTTGGGGATATTGTCATTCCCACGACAATCCTTGGGAATTCGGGTAACACCGGGAGGGCTTCTGGCCCGCACCTTCATTGGGGAGTTAAGGTTGGGCAACATCTGGTCGATGGATTGCAGTTGATAGAAATGACGGAAAAGGAATTTGCGCATGACCGTCAAAACCTTTCATCAAATCTCTAAAGGACTCGCTCCCTTTGTGCTTTGTGATATTGATGAGGCATTGTTCCACTTCCTTTTGCCTGTTATCAATAAATATGGTTTTGCCTATACCCATGTCAATTTCGAGGACTATCGTAAAGTCTGCTCGCTTCTAGAGAAAGGCCCCTGCTTGCTATTGTGTCATGCCATCGAAGGCAGATTACCGGCGATTGTGGAGAGCGCTAAGATTCCTACAATAATTATTGGAGGTGGGGTAGAGGAGATCAATCACTACCAATTTCCAGTTGTTTATTTTGAGAAATCAGAACTTGATCTTGATCTTTGCGATTTTTTTATCGGCAGAATGTGGGCCACGCGAATAGATTTATTGCAAAATGATCTTCGCGAGTATTGGGAGAATATAAAAAGAAAATCCAAAAGAGAGTTGAAGAAAAATTTTGAATCAATAATTACCTCAGAGAATTCTCGGCCGGCGAATGCTCCTACAACGCCGGCATTCCGTACATCCTGTACATCAAAAGAATTTTGGAATGTCTTATCTCAAATTTCCAATAGATTACTAAATTTTGTCAAAGTTCAAATAGATTCCTCCAAGAGCTTATCAGCATCGATCGAAAAATATTTAGAGAATCATCCAGATCTAGTATGTGTCTATAAGGGAAGTTTTTTTGGTAAATTTGATGTATCCAGCATCAAGCCATCAATGCAGAAAAATAGTTATTTATTCCTCTTATGGAAAGAGGATTGGCCACTTTTAATGATCTGTACTGAGGCGCAGGCACTTAGAGAACATAGCGGATTACGTCCTCAATTCTCAATTATTCTTCAACAGGAACTTTCGATTGTTGCTGATCTTCTGTTTAAGTTTGGCCCAGGCCCTCATACTCCTTGGCAGGGTATTTTTAACTGTATCCCTATTCCCATGGCCGTTTTTAGTAAAGAAGGTGAAATTTTGATTCATAATAAAGAATTCACCCGATTACCCATGGGGCAGAGCGAATTACAGCTCGCCATGAAGAAAGACTTATTAGAAGTGGGAGGGCAAACGATTAGAATATTTAAAGAGAGTATTCCTTTTTCTGGACAGGAGCATCTTTTAATGACCTTTTTAACCATTGATTCTCTTATACTGCTTGGTCATAATTCGCCTCGCCGTGATACCGTGAAAGATCTGGGAATTATCGCTGGTTCTTTGGCCCATGAACTTAACAATCCTATTGCAGGGATCTTGACAGCGGCTTCAGTTCTCGAAACCGATTCTCAATTGAGTGATGAAGTAAAAGAAGAATTACAAGAAATCAAAAAGTGTGCTTCTCGTTGTAAAGAATTAATTCACATTTTTTTAGGATTATCACGCGTAAATTTGCATAGTGAACAAGCACGTAAAATGAATCAAGACGTTCATCATGTCTTAGAACAAGCGGTAAATTTACTGCGCTTCCGAATGGTTGAGTCTGGAATTACTCTGGATATCCAACTTGATAGGCAATGTAGTCAGCCTAACAACCCAAATATATTGCAAGTTGATAATTCGTCAGTTTTGACAATGATTTTTTATCTCCTTTTGAATCATATCTTATCCTGGCGTGCCCATAAAACTCTAGTTCACAAGGGACATCGAAGTGAAAGTACTCATTTAATTGTCGTTTTTCAAGCGACAGAAAATCATTTTTCTTTTTCTCTCAAAGAAGCTCCCCCGGTTGAAACATTCTTAAAAAATAAATTATTTTTGCATTTACTGGAACTCATCAAAATTGAAATTCAAATTAAGGATGATACGATTCAACTTGGGGCATCGCTTATCAAGAGAATATTGAGTACTGATGTTTCCCTGGAGAGCGATGGGAGTGGAGTGACAGAAAAGGAGAAGTGGGTATGAGCATGCTGATGGTCTTCTTAGGAGGTGGACTTGGTTCCCTTATGCGTTTCGGCTTTTGCAAACTATCATATTCATTATGGAGCGAGATCTGGCCTGCGACTTGCTTAGTCAATATCCTTGGTTCTCTAACCTATCTTCTATTAGCGACAAAGTTTCCAAGCATGCCATCTCAATATAATGAGTTAATTAAAATCGGGATTTTGGGGGGGTTCACAACATTTAGTACATTTAGCTATGAGATATTTTCCTTAATTCAAAAGGGACAAATAGCTAACGCGTCACTAGTTTTTGGGTTAAATATATTGTTTGGGATAGCGGTGGGCATTTGGATTTTTGGCCAGAAACTCGTTTAGCTGTTCAAAGAAGCTATCAGGATCTTTTTGTGGGGCACTTTTTTTGAAGAGAATGACCCCAGATTGATTTGTTTGAAGGCACTGTTCAAGATAATCAAAATAAAACTCTCGCAGAGGGCCTTGCATGAGCAATGTTTTATTCTTCATGGAGATAAGCTTGTCGGAGCGGGAATTCATAAATTGTAAAAGCTTTTTTTGATGGCCGGGATATCGAAAGATGAGGAGGTTTTTAGGTGAAAAGGCCAGTATGGGAACAACGATCATTTGATCGGGGACGAGATGAGTCGTGATTAAAAAATCTCCAACATATTGATCACTCCATGCAATGAGTTCTGCCTCTGATAGATTCTTTCCTTTTTTACTAAGTTCACTTTTTTGGCAATGAAGCTCAGTCAAAAATTGAACGATTTCACCTCGATGGTGTGTCTCAATTCTAGGGTATATGCCGGTAAAATGCATGAGCGCTTCGGTGAAGTTACCAAAGAGACGGACAGAAGCCATTTCCCAATTGTCTTTTGCAAGTTGTTGCTTGATAAAGGCAATCTGTCTCTGGGCCTTTATATTGTCACTTGGAGTGCAGGGGATGGAACTTAATATAATTCCTTTTGGGCCCTTTAAGGTAAAAAGATAAGCGCACTGCGGACGAGAAATACGATCTAGAATCTCTTGTATACTAAAATCTTCTTTTTTAAAATGGGATCGATCTAACTCATATTTATTTCGTGGGTAATAGAGATGATTAACTTTGGTAATTCCTTTTTCTATGAATATATTCATATAGGTCTGCAAGAGCTGAGCAGCCGCCATGGCATCATCTAGGGCGCGATGGGCCTTTTTATGGCCAATTTCAAAAATACGGCTCATAAAATTTAGGTTGGTATTGAGCAAGTTGGGAATTAAATACTTGGTCATGAGGTTGGTACACATACTGCGATTGGAAAGTGTGGGTAAATTAAGACGCTGGAGGACAGAGTTAAAGAAGGGCACATCAAAAGACACATTGTGGGCCACTAGAATACAATCATCCATAAACTTGAGAATTTCGTGAATGACTTCTTCGATATGGGGGGCATCTTTTACATCATCTTCGCGGATGGTGGTTAGTTTTTGGATGAAATCAGGAATTTTTACATCCGGTTTGATGAGATAATTCCGCTTATCAACGATTATTAAATTTTCAATTCGAACCAAACCGATTTCAATGATATTATCAGTTTTTTGGTTGCCTCCGGTAGTTTCTAAATCAAAGACACAAAACTTTAATTGTGAAAGCATTTCACGTGAAGACTGAATATCCATATACAACCTTTTGAGCATTCGCCCAAGCGAGCTACCAAGCAAGCTATCAAGAGAACCGTTAAGAAAACTGTTAAATTTTCTGTTCTTTAATAAGAGCAATTCCTTCGCACAGAAGATTACTAAAATGTTCCATAACTTTTGCTGCCATTTCTTTTACGTCATCATGGCATAGAGTTTTCTGCTCTATACCAGCCGCCATGTTGGTAATACATGAAATTCCACATACTTTTAGTCCTAGATGATTTGCGGCAATGGCTTCAGGAACCGTAGACATACCCACCATGTCGGCACCAATGATTCTCAGCATTCTAATTTCTGCCGGAGTTTCATAAGTTGGCCCTAAGAGAGAAGCATAAATTCCTTTTTTAATTTCACGTCCCAAGCTGAGAGAGGCCTTTTGAAAAATATTTCTAAGATCTTTTCCGTAGGCTTCGGTCATGTCAGGGAAGCGTGGGCCCAATTCTGAAATATTTGGGCCCACCAAAGGATTGTGGCCCATGAGATTGATATGATCTTCCATGAGGACTAGATCTCCGGGACGGAAGATCTGATTGATTCCACCCGCGGCATTGGTTAGGATTAGGATTTCAATTCCCAAGGTGGCCATCACGCGAGTTGGAAAGACAATGTCTTCCATGGGATGTCCTTCATAAACATGCAATCTTCCTTGCAAAACGACACAGGGGACACCCGCGATTGTGCCAAGTATAAGTCGACCCTCGTGTCCCTCTACGGTGCATTCCTTAAAATGCGGAATCTTGCCATAGGGGATGACAATTGGATTTTGGATTCTTTCCACGAAAGCGCCCAGTCCTGATCCTAGTACCAAGCCTACGCGCGGAAGCACATCGGTGACACTTTTGATATATTGGGCCGCTTCTTTGAGTTTCTTATACATGCTTAAAGCTCCGTTTGATGGAAGTTTCTAGAATTAGCTTACGTTTTGGAGAGGGAGATGAGGATATTTTGAAAATGTCTTTGTAGCAGTTTTGGATAAAGTTGTTTACCAGATTAGTTTGATGGGGGTGGTGGTAGATATAGGCAATCGGTTCACCCTTTTTTATTCGTTCACCCCAATGTTTTACTAGGACAATCCCGACGGAATGATCTATTTTATCTTCTTTTCTCTTTCTACCACCACCCATTTCCACTAAAAAAAGGCCCAACTCGATGGGAGCAATTTGGTGGAAAAAACCTTTTGATCTGGCCAGAACGGGAGTTTTTAAAGGGGCAATTGGTAGAAGCTCGTAGTGATCGACTAAATTATCTGGACCATTTTGTAATGTGATCATTTTTTGAAACCAGGAGAGACCATCGCCACAATCGAGGGCCGCTGTGACTTTCTTGATTCCTTCTGAGTGAGTTTTTGCTAGACCGGCCAAATAGACCATGCCACCCGCGAGATGGAGTGATAACTGCTTCAAATCTTCTGGCCCTCGTCCCTTTAGGACTTCGATGCACTCAATGATTTCCAGTGAATTTCCAATGGCAAGGCCAAGGGGAACGGACATATCCGTAATTGAGGCGAGAACATCTCGTTTAAAGCGCGCTCCCGTTTCGCTTAAACTCTTCATGAGAAGGCGAGCGCTTTTGATATCTTTCATGAAAGCGCCTCTTCCCACTTTGATATCAAAGACAAAACCGCGAGCGCCTTCGGCTAGTTTTTTGCTCATAATGGAGGCGGTAATCAAGGGAATACTTTCCACTGTCGCTGTGACATCACGAAGAGCATACATGCGTTTGTCCGCCGGTGCTATTTCCTCGGTTTGACCCATTAAGACCACTCCATGGGTGTAGAGATTTTTTTCAAATTCATTAAGGGACAGACCCGAATTAAAGTTGGGAATGGCTTCAATTTTATCCACGGTGCCACCAGTATGTCCTAAACCCCGTCCTGCAATCATCGGTACTTTAACCCCACAGGCACGTGCGAGAGGGGCCACGATAAAAGAAGTTTTGTCTCCTACGCCGCCCGTCGAGTGCTTATCGATAACCTGGGCATCCTTGAGTTCTAAAACTCGTCCTGAGTATAACATCGTATTGGTGAGAGCAGCCGTTTCTTTTTTATCCATTCCCTTTAGATAAATGGCCATGAGCATGGCCGACATTTGGTAGTCGGCAATTTGGCCAGTTAAGTATTGATCAATAAAATACTGAATTTCACTTTTGCTCAAGACTTGTCCATCACGTTTTTTGGCAATAAGACTTGCAGGAGAGAGATTTTCACGGAATTCTTTTTTACGCTGAGTATTCATGTCTTGACTCAATGGTTTGAAAACGGCCAATATATCCTGATATATCTTTGACTAATCTAGTTTAGCCTTAATTATCATCTCCTTTTCTGGGAGATGTAAATTGGGAATGGACTTAAATATATTGTTTTTGAACGGGGTAATGATGACGACATATGGGAGTAGAGAATGCGCTGGAGGGTTGCCGCGGCAGGGGACCATGCGAAAACTCCTCCTATTACTCATAGTGTTTTGTTTATTCAGTTCCATCGCTCTGGCTCAACAAGAACAGGAAACATCGGTTGCCGATGAATCTTTGCGTGATATGTATACTGTTCTGGGTACGACCGCGGCTGGGGCAATCCTTGGACTCTCAACTCTCTCCTTTGTCGCAGAGCCAGGACATCATTTGAAAAATGTTATTGTGGGCGGTGCATTGGGGATTATTGTAGGAGTTGGTGTGGTTGCCTATACGCAGGCGAACAAATCACGCGATCTCTATCTAGATGGCGGAGAAGCCGCTCCTGCAGAGGCCTTTATTCCGCAGGTCAAAGAAATTAGTCCGATAGCGAACGCTGTAGAGTACTATGAGAAAAAAAGTGGTGGAAAAAAGACTCCATTTATCACCTTCACTTACACTTTTTAGGCACTATTGAAAATATCATGGGCAAAGAACTTATTATTTCTCAGACCTTGAACGAATATCGTGCGGTACTCATAGATAATGGTGAGATTGTTGATTTTCTGCTGGAGCGTGTTCAAGAACATGGCGATAGCTCGCCACGGGTTGGAAACATTTACAAGGGAAGGGTCGTCCGCGTCCTGCCCGGAATGCAATCTGCCTTCGTTGATATAGGTCAAGAGAAGGCCGCTTTTCTTTACGTTGATGATGCCTACATTCCTACCCTGGCAGAACAGCGTGCTGTGGCAGAACTTCTTAAAGAGCAACAACAGAAACAAACAGAAGGCCAGAGCAAAATTGGGGAGGTTATCCCTGATGAACTATCTACCTTCACCGAAACCATGAGCATCAAGTTTCGTCCCGATGCCTCTGTCGAAAACATTTTGAAAGAGGGAGATGAAATTCTTGTTCAGGTTGCCAAAGAACCTATCTCCTCAAAAGGGCCTCGGGTTACTCGTCATATCACGCTGGCCGGTAGGCATGTCGTCTTTATGCCTTTTATTGAACATACGGGAGTTTCACGGCGGATTGAGGACGAAAAAGAACGAGATCGTTTGAAGGATATCTTGGATTCGATCCGGCCGGAGGGAAAGGGAATCATCGCTCGAACTGTGGCAGAAGGGCAATCGTACAAGACATTGAAAAGTGATTTCAATATGCTTGTCAAAATATGGCGGGACGTTCAGAAGGTTTCGGAGAAACTAAAGGCACCTTCTCTTTGCTATAAGGACTTGTCTTTTGTTCAGCGAGTATTGCGGGATATAACCGACGAAGACGTCGATGTCGTGACGGTTGATACGAAAGATAATTTTAAGGAGGTAGAGAAGTTTGCTTTAAAATATTTACCTGCCCTCAAAGGGAAAGCTAAATATTATGACAGTGAAACTCCACTTTTAGAACATTATGGAGTCGAATTAGAGATAGAACGCGCCCTTTCAAATAAGGTTTTTTTGAAATCCGGTGGTTCCTTGAATATTGATCAGACAGAGGCGCTGGTTTCGGTAGACGTGAATACCGGCAAATTTGTCGGTCGCAAAAATCTTGAGGATACCATTCTTAAAACTAATCTCGAGGCCGTGAAGGAAATCGCTTACCAATTACGTCTGCGCAACTGTGGCGGGATCATCATTATCGATTTCATTGATATGGAACAAATTGAACATCGCACGATGGTTTACCAAGCACTCCTCGAAGCGTTGAAAAAAGATCGGGCCAAAACTAATGTTCTGCCCATTTCGAGTTTGGGCCTGGTGGAAATGACCAGAAAACGTACCAGAGATACCCTAACGCGAATTATGTGTAGCTCTTGCCCTTATTGTGAGGGCGCTGGACGAATTAAATCTACAATGACTGTTTGCTACGAGATCGTGCGAGAGTTGATTAAGGTTATTTCGCGCGAAAAAGTGCAAAAGATTTTTGTCTACGCTCATCCCGAGGTTTCTGCTCTTTTATGTGGTGAAGATATCGATATTATTGAAAATTTGGAAACAAAATTTGACAAGGCGATCATCATTCGTTCAGAAAATAATTATCATATTGAGCAATATGAAATTTTCCCTCAGGATTATGCTTGAGCCGTGCCGCGTTATCGCTTCCCAAAATCTTTTCCTTCTGCTAAGTTGCACAATCGTTCAAAAATCTTGCCCGTGGCGTTTCTAATATAGTCCATGGGCCTTAGTCCAGGAGGTTTCTATGATCTATGAATTGGCCGTTATTACGAAGGCCGATGCAGGGGACGGTGCCTTTAATGCGCTGTCGTCAATGGTAAAAGAAGTTATCGCAGAATTTAAAGGTGAGCTATTGATCGAGGATGTATGGGGGCAAAAAGTGTTCGCCCAGGCTTCAGAATCTGGCCATAAAAAAGGTCACTACACTTATTTTATGTTCAAGGGCGGATCAACAATAAACGCCGAACTGTCTCGTAAATTGGGGATTAATGAGCACGTCATTCGACATTTAATTATCAATTTAGGCGAAGATCGTTTTCAAGACAAAATTGTAAAACTATATAAAACACCTCTTTCTAAAAAGTATTATGGCTCCGTTGCCGATGCCGAAGTCAAAGAAGGTGATGAAATGGAGGACCGTGAACACAGTAAGTTTTCCCGGCGACGAGGTTGCTGGTTTACCTCCAAAGAAATACGGGCAGATTGGAAAGATCCAAAGACCTTTATGTGGCTTATCAACGAGTTTGGAAAGATTTCGCCTGCACGTATCAGTGGTATTAGTCGAAAGCATCAGCGTTTTTCGACCACTGCGATAAAGCGCGCACGCGCCATGGGGATTGCGAGCTATTTATCGAATAGAGCTGTTGAATAGGGGGAAGTTGGGTGAGCAACGTGAGCACAAACAGCGCTAAGCAGAATACATCTTCAAGTCCGAAGATTGATTCCGATCCTGCAGGATCGCCAGGAGGATTTCCAGGCGAACTTAATGGTGGGTCTGCTAAGGAGCATAAGCTTGATCGGCACTCATTGGGGAAATTGATTTTTTTGGTTGCCTTGTCCTTGGCCCTTAGCTCTTTTACTCCATTTTTCTTGCTGGCGCCGGCCCCGTTGGCCTTCGCCTTTTTACTCTTTGGCGTTCTTAAAACAGTGACCGTCGGTTTATTCTGTATGGGAATTGTTGCGGCCTTGATTTTTCAGACAGGTCTTTCTCTTACCAGCGCGGGAGTTTTTCTCCTGTCGCTTGCTTATGGAGCGATCGTGTTCACGATTATTAAGAGTCAAGTACATCCTGCCAGAGGCCTTTTGAAATATGGCATCGGATTGTTTGGGCTGATTAGCAGTGTTGTAGGAATTACTGTTTGGCTCGCCGGAATTTCTGTACGAACGTATCTGTTGGAAACAGTAAAAACCGGTATCAATGAAATTAAGAACAATGCCGAGTATGGGCAATTGGTATCCAAGGGCGGTGAGGACACTAGAGCATTACAAGATCTGTTGCAAGATCCGAATAGTATTGTTCAAGAAGTCATGCAATGGTCTCCAAGTGTTTTGTTTGTCACAGTCATTGTGACCTTGTGGTTATCGCTGTTTCTGATTCTGAGAAATGCTTCGGTTTGGAGTGTGATGCGACCCTATCCCTTTAATGTGAAAACCTTGATTGATTTTAAAGGACCTGATTGGTTAATCGCAATTTTGATTTTTGGCTTGGCCTTGGCCGCTGGCGGTGATTATCTTGCCGGAGAGTGGTTGCAGGTTGTGGGAATAAATCTCTTATATGCTGTTGGAGTCTTTTATTTTTTCCAGGGCATCGGAGTATTCCTAGAACTCTTAACTTCACTTAAAATCGTTGGCCTGTTTAGAAGCATTATTGTGGTTTTTACCGTTTTCTCGGTCTGGAAAATTTTGGCCGTTGTGGGCCTTTTAGATAATTGGTTTGATTTTCGAAAATTTTTTAAAAAAAATAATGAAGAAGGAGATATTGTATGAAGGTAATTTTAGTAGATCGTGTCCTTCACCTTGGCAATGTGGGTGAGGTTGTGAACGTATCAAATGGCTATTTTAGAAATTATTTGGCCCCAAGAAAGTTGGCGGTTTATGCTGATCAAAAAAACCAACAGCAGCTCGATATGCATAAGAAGCGCTTAGGCAAAAAAGTTGATGAACATAAGCAAGCCGCTCTTGGCGTTAAACAACAAATTGATGGTCTACGGCTTG
>CAYHRT010000020.1:0-28331 GCA_964359085.1 uncultured Bdellovibrio sp.
GTTAATTCGCGAGACCGCTTAACAAAAGTCCTTTGGCAAAATGGTTAATCCACAAAAACTAATCGCAGAAGCAAGAAAGCTTCCGCAGAATTATACAAATTACTGATGGTTCCACAATAAGTTGTAAAAAGTGAGATTTGCAGAAATGCGTGAGAAATGCACAGCTTACATGTTGTTCCTTCATTAAAAAATCTTGAATAAATTTGATATTCTTTGCAATATTCTCTTTCGCGGCCACATATTTTGGTTAGGTAATATATTTCGTTGAATAGGAGTAATTAAAGGAGTGTAAGATTTAGAAGTGGCCCATTCATTAAGGATAAGTACCTGATGGTTTCTTTGGATCTATTTCAGAGTGGTGACGTCTACCTCGACTACCCTTTCGAGGAGGTCAAATTTCGTTATGAAAAAAAGACAGGTAAGGTCTATGGTCGATTCTATGGGGTTGCCGAAAAGGAAATCAATCCGAGCTCAAAGCTTTACCACGAGGCCATCTCTAGCGGTGAGGTGATCTGTCGCGAGGATTATTACAGCGATCAAGAAGTATAATTTTCTGGCTATAAAGCGAATACCACCAATTGCTTAATCAACTTATGAGAGTTTAGGTTTTCAAACATCACTCGCAACAGCTTTCCTAATGACGAAAACACTATTGCAAGAATGAGAAGGATATTTAAAAAAATATTACCATTACTTTTCTGACCCAGACCAGTGACAAACATTCTATCTACTGGTGTGTTGCACTGCTTGTTGAACGTAGATATGAATAGATAAAATTAAAACATGTACGCTCAACATAACGGAGGAGGATTCTTATGCCAGAAAAAAGAACCATTAAAAAAGCACAGCAAAAAAAGCAAGAGGGGAAAGCACCTTCAACCCAAGCCGGTCCATTCGTGCACGAGGAAATCAAACATATCAGGAAAGGAAAACATGGCGCAAAAAATGTAAAACAGGCGATTGCAATTGGTCTATCAAAGGCCCGCAGAGCGGGAGTTGAAATTCCACCATTGCCAGGCGGAAAAGCAAACATGCCCGAAATTCGAAACACTGCCCGGATTGTAGTAAAAAAAACATCTCCAAAGAAATCATTGGCCGGTGTGAAAAGGATGCTGCGAGAGCCAAAAGGAAGTGCTTCGACTGAAGCTTTATCAATCCAAACTAAGGGAGCAGCCAAACAGCGAGGTAAAGCTAGTCTTCATGCAGCAGCTTTGAAAGCAATTAAAACCAAAGGCAAAAGTGGACTGAGAAGTGCTGCTGCGAAAGCTGCCAGGACAAGGGCCGCACAGAAAACAGCTGCATAATTAGAAAATTAAAAAGAACACAGTCTCTATGCGCCAAATTGCTAGACCTACCATTCTGATGATCAGATTGGTGGGATTTTTCATCTGTTTTATTGGGCCTTTCTTTTTGCCCCATTTGCTAGCTCAAGATAGGGAACAAGATAGAGAAGAAGATAAATATTTTGACGGTTACATCGCAGCAATTCTTGAACGAGAATTGCATTGGGAGAAGGATAGCTATGTTTTGAAGACGGTTAAAAGGTTTACCACGATCACATTATTTAAAGACGATCCTGAAAGAAAAGAAGCAGCAGATAAAAAGCTGCAACTCATCGGCGGATTAAAAAATTATGTGATCGTGGTCAAACCTGACGACGAGCGCAAACCTGGATTTTTGTACCAGTTGCTGTGACGCACTGGTGATGGTTCACCCCTACCTTTGGGCGACTTATTCCTGCCTTTATTGCAGACCCAAAGCAGGCACAATTCTTTGCCAGTCTGAATCGCTTCGAAGCATCGGATTCGATCTACTCGATGGCGGCCATCGGATTTGGAGAAACAATTGGTCTATATAGGTTTTTCGGTAATCAAGAGGGAAATGGCTTGCAGTTTAGTTTGCAGGCCGCCTTATTTGCTCAGTTCAATCTCGATACCCCATCTTCAGATCTTATCAATGCTGATTACATCATCGGCCTTCCCATCACATACAAATGTGGTGGCAACTCGCTTCGCTTGCGCATTTATCATCAGAGTTCCCATTTGGGCGATGAGTATCTGCAGACGATCAATCCCTCAGAGCGAATCAATCTTAGTTACGAAACGATTGAATTGATATACTCATATGATTGGTACAAATTGCGAATTTATGCCGGCGGCGAAAAAATCTACAATCGCCAACCGAGTGATCTGAAAACACGCAGCTACCACTTGGGAATGGAATTTCGTGGCAGCAAGGAGCGTGTCTTGTCCGGTAGGGTAATCAGTGGCCTGGATATGAAAAGCACAGAGGAAAATAACTGGCATGTTGATACCAGTGTGAAGGGCGGACTTGAATTCGGCCATAGCAGTCCTGGACAACGCGGTTTACGTCTTACGGGCGAGTGGTACAAGGGTTATGATCCCCATGGCCAGTTTTACAACAACAGAGTTGAATATTATGGAATTGCTCTGGCCCTGTCATTTTGAATTGGTTGTAATATTCGCATTTTTGACACCACTTTTGTCCAGTATTTAAGTTCCATCGTGACACCAGTTGACTAGTGGACTTGTAACTCTTTGAAAAATCTTGACTAACTTTGGCAAGAAACTTGAATAGTGGAAGCCTAGTTTTGAAACTCTAGGAAGGGAGGGTGAGATGTTTAAGGGAATTTATCTATCTTCAGTAGCATTGGTTGGGGTGACCTTAATGGGTTTTGGGGGGATGGCTTTTGCGGGCAGTAATTCGACTTCTTCAAAAGATGTTGTCGTGCGTGTTGCCCTTGAGGATGCATCGCCAGGGGCCAGAGTTTTAGGTGTAGAAACCTATTATGGGCTCATTGTGTCCGCCCAAAAAATAAAAAATGTTGAAAGGCCAAAAAATGTTAAGGCCGAAGAAATCCAGAACACGGGTACATTGATTTTAAAGAATGGTCGAGTTCTTGAAGTACGCGATGTTGAATTTCTTTATGTGCGTGATCAGGTAGTTCTCGCAAATTTACAAAGTGAATCAGGGAAACATCCCAACACTGATGAAGGGGCTTCGGGAACGCATTAGACTACTAACCGGCCATTGGAAAAGAAGGCGCATCGGCATCTTTTTCAATGGCTGGAAAATGATTTTTTCAACAACCTGCTAAGGAAAAATATTTATTCTTCATATTTCTATTTAAGAGGCACAAAGCAATTTTTTTATCGTGCAAATTTGCTGGCAATAAATCTACTGGTTTTGGGACGGAAAGTTTGCTCTGCCACGATGATGGCCATCTGTGCATCGAGACTTCCTCCTGAGCGACACTTTCCCTTGAGAGAGGCACTTGTACGGGCCGATTGACGAAAAATTGTTTTAATTTGAAGAGGTGTGGCCTCAGGGTGAAGTGCTTTGATCTGTGCAGCAACGCCAGTCACAAAAGCGGTTGACTGACTTGTACCTGATAAAAAGCCATAGCGATCATATGGGAGTGAAGACTTGATGCGAGAACCCGGGGCAGAGATATCAGCAGATTGTGGTCCATAGTTTGAGCTTGGATTAATATCTAAGTTTAAATCGTGATTAATGACGGAGATAATATTTTGAAGTCCGTAACTAGCTGGGTAATAGCGATTATTTGGTTCATCAATATTAGAGGCGAAGTTTCCTGCAGCTGTCACTACTAAAATTCCTTTTTCCTCAGCCTTTTTTAAGGCACGTAATTCATCGAGTGAAGCTCCTGCTCCACCGCTCGAGTAGTTAATGATGTCTACTTTTAAAGAAACAGCATATTCAAGTGCCTTGATAGTGGAAGTGAGGTTCTCTTTTTCTCCAGCTTTTGCATTGTAATATTTTATGGGAATGATATGCACGTTCGGAAAGACGCTGCGGAGAATCCCCGCAACATGAGTTCCATGCCCATGTTGATCACTTGGTTGAGTAGCACTAACAGCACCGAAGGAGAAATCTCGCCCGTAATCTTGAGAGGTTGCTAGTTTCGAACCATCATGATTTGTTACGGCCCCTTGCAGGAGAGGATGGTCAAATTGTATCCCTGTATCGATGACCGCTATTGTGACTGGTCGTATGATCAAGGGAGCGAGATTTATTGTGAGCGCATTAATGCCGGCCTTTTGATTGTGTTCAAGGGCCCAATTGCCAGCGGTGGAAAGATGTTCTAAGACGTTCGTTTTTGGCGTTGGTGCGGCATTGATCGAAGCCGGTGCCGCAAACAGGGTAGAGACCACAACGGCAAATAGAAGCCGGCCGAGCAGTCTCAGAAGAGAATTATCAAGAATCATGGTTCATCCTCCCCAGGACATTGAAATTCAGTAAGCCTTTATCACATTTCTATAAAGGCGCATGGCATTATAGATGAGGCTGCATAATTTTGTGGCGATAATGAAAAACTTGCAAGAAATGTCAAAGATCTAGACAGTTTGAGATTTTGTCGTTAAAAATCAGCTAGATAGGTTAACTATAAGGGGCTTTTATTGATTTTTTAAGGCCTAAATTTCAATTTAGCGATATGATGAAAATTTTTAAAGATGGGTGGTTTATTGCATGTCTGAAAAAGAGGGTTGTGACGTTTGTCTTGCTCAAGGATTAGATTCTCATTTTTTAAATGGGAAAAAGCATAGTTTACGCAGAAATATTCTCTATAAAGTACTGGTTGGTAAATCGGCCACAATAAAACTGTGTCATGTGCATGATATCGAATTGTTTCATTTAGGTGAGAAACGTTTCGTTACTGAACACGTAGAGATGCTACGAACACTTGTCAATAGAGAGCCGCACTAGTTGGTGATTGGGATTGCCTTTTAGGTTGAACCTTGCTTTGCTGAAATGCTTCAGTTAGGTTTTGCCCATATGAAACGCCATTTTTCTAAAAAAAATACCGAGGAAGGCCTTAGCGTGGGACGCGAAGGGAAAGAGAGTCATAGTTTGATTCTGATGGGATACTGTTCCAGTCCTCATGGCATTTGTGGGGGATTTAGTTTTTTCCCGATAAGTAAAAGGGATTCAATTCTTTCAAATGGTATGGAAGTTTTTCTAAAGAAGTCGAATCATGCAGATGCCAGTTATGAACGCTATGAAATTGCCAAGATTACCAAAGGCAATAAGTGGATTCTTTTTCTTGACCAAGTAGTCGATCGTAATGAAGCCGAGTTATTAACCCCTGCAGAAGTTTATTGTGAGCGTGCAACCTTTCCCAAAATAGATAATACCAGCGAGTTCTATTTAGCAGATCTTATAGGACTCAGCATTTTTTCATACGAGAGCGGCGAACTGTTAGGGAAATGCTCAGGTCATTACCATAATGGGGCCCAAGATGTGCTGATTTTGGAGTTGCAAAATGAGACTTTGGAATTGCCTTTTATCGAATATTATTTTCCAGAAATAAATCTTGCTCGCAGCGAGATGAGAATTAGAAGACCAGAGGTAATCAGTGAGTGATAAGCACATTTGGATATTAACACTTTTTCCTGAGATGTTTGAGGGTTTTTTGAACAAAGGTCTCATCGGTGCGGCCCTCTCGGGACAGAAGGCTTTAGGTTACAATGTGCACCTAGTACAAATACGTGATCATGCACCAAAAGAATACAAAGGGGTGGATGATGCTCCCTTTGGCGGCGGACCAGGTATGGTGATGCGTGCTGATGTTTTGAAAAATGCTTTTTTAGATGGAATTGTTACTGTAGGTGGTTATAGTCGTGATGATTTTAAAAACCAGTTGAAGGTATTTCTGGCTGGGCCGCGTGGTCGTAAATGGAATAGTGAGTGCGCGAAGCAGTTTTCAATGCAATTTCTGATGCCCGAGACTTCTTACGATCTAGTCTTTATTTGCGGAAGGTATGAAGGAATTGATGAACGTTTTATCCAGACCTATATTGATTTTGAATTTTCTCTTGGAGATTTCATTTTGAGTGGGGGAGAGCTTGCGGTGATGGCTTTTCTCGATTCTTCTCTGAGACATGTCCCTCATGTGTTAGGTAACGCGGATAGTGTCGTGGCAGAATCTTTTGAAGATGATTTGTTAGAGCAACCACAATATACAAGACCTAGGGAGTTTGAGGGGATTATAGTGCCAGAGGTATTACTTTCGGGACACCATGAGCGAGTGGCCCAGTGGCAATTGGAGCAGCGAGTTCAGATCACCCGAAAACAACGTCCAGATTTATTTCAAAAATATATCCAATCTCAAAGTTATAGGGGCACTAAAAAGTGAAGGGACTATATTTGGGCCTTGCCCATTATCCTATGAAAAATAAGGAAGGTGAGAAGGTTTGTACTTCGGTCACAAACCTCGATATTCATGACATTGCCCGATCCTGTAGAACGTTTGGGGTGGAGAAATATTTTATTATTACACCAATTGTTCCCCAACAGCAGTTGGTGGCACGTATTTTACAGCATTGGCAAAAAGAGAAATCTTCTATTTATAATCCGGATCGTTTTGACGCACTGTCACTCGTGGAGTTGACGTCCAGCATTGATGAAGCTCTAGATATTATTGAGAAGAAGTGCTCGATTCGTCCATTTCTCGCGATTACTGGGGCCCAATGGAATGGCCTCACACTCGCGATTGAAGATATCCCCTTGAAAATACGTATTGACAATCGTCCGTGCCTTTTGTTATTTGGTACAGGCTCAGGATTGCATCCTGAAGTGCAAGAACGTACTGATTTTAAGGTAGCTTCTATTAACGGAGCTGCTGTGGATGGTTATAATCATCTTTCTGTTCGTTCGGCAGTGGCCATTTATCTTGATAGATTGTCAAATAGACTGTCAAAAAGTCAGGAAAAATGCCAAGAAATGGGAATAGTTTAAGGACAACATAATGTTGGCCCTCTGGCGTTCCGTAATGAGGAGTTGATCATGAATCTCGTGGATGTTGTGAATCAAGACCACGCCAATCCCAATGTGAAAGCATTACCCGACTTTAGAACCGGTGACACAGTTGCGGTTCATGCTTTTATTAAAGAAGGCGATAAAAAGCGTGTTCAAATTTTTCAGGGAACTGTCATTGCGATTAAGAGACAAAAAAACTATAGCGGAAGTTATAGTGTGCGAAAAGTTTCTGATGGCGTAGGCGTCGAGAGATTATTTCCTTTTCATTCTCCCAATGTTCAAAAGGTTGAAATTGTCCAACGTGGTAAAGCGGCTAGAGCGAAGCTGTATTATTTACGTGAACGTCTTGGAAAATCTGCCCGAGTTCAGATTGATTATGATCGATAGAATTGGGCATTAGAATCATTGTATTTGTGAGGGCCTCATGAAATCTGGGGCCTTTTTTTTATGCACCAAGACATCTCTCAATTATATAGTATTCGTAATGGGACTTTCAGATTTCCCTTTGTTTTGCAGGGAAGTGATGAGGCCGGCAGAGGGCCTTTGGCAGGCCCGGTTGTCGCCTGCACAGTTTCGATTCTTGTGAGTTCCTATGAGACCATGGCAAAAGTTGCAGAACTCTTGCTGCAGTGGAGAGACTGTGGCGTCAATGATTCAAAAAAAATATCATCGATTAAACGCAAAACCATTTTATCGGGTTTTGGGATACAAGAGTTTCATTTTACTCCCGAAGAAGGAGGTATGGGGGTACGAGAAAATACGGTTTATTCTCTAAGTGCATTCAATAATGTTCATGTCCAATTTAAAATTGTTTCAAAATCAGCAAGTTATATCGATCAAAATAATATATTAAATGCAAGTTTAAGCGCCATGTGGGAATCGGGTGCTGATTTAAACCAGAAGGGAACAAATGGAGTTTGGTATATTGATGGCAATTGTGTCCCTAGGATGGCCCACAAGAATGTCTCAGCACCATCGTTGTGTTTAATGGGCCAACGTTTTGATCTCATCCCGATTATCAAGGGAGATTCTAAAATGCTTCTGATTGGCTTGGCTTCGATCATTGCTAAAGAGTATAGAGATTTTATGATGTCCCGCTTCGCCAGTATCTATCCTCAATACGGTTTTGAGAGGCATGCTGGCTACCCTACGCTGGCCCATTTAGAGGCCTTAAAACGCTTTGGGTCTTCTTCTATCCATCGGCAAACATTTAAAGGAGTAATGTGTGTCCCCAAAGGTAAATGAAAACCAAAATAAAGGTCGGCAGATGGAGCGTGACAGTTCTGGAAGGATTCACAAGCAAGGTCTTCCTATATTGGCTCATCCAGATTTTTTTCGCAAAAATGGAGCGGGTCAGGTGGACCTCGCGATTGTACAACTTTCAAGTGGCGAGCGGATTATTAAGATTTATGAAGCCAAATCATCTCGTTATCCTTCAGCTAAACAAATAGCGAGACTGAAGAAATCGGCTATGATTTTAAGTATGCTTTTTACCATTCCCTCTCAGATATTTTTATTGCGCCGTTATTGGTATCGGGGAAGTTTCATTTACAAAGAGCATCTCATTCATTAATCTTTATCTTATGTCAAACATTAAAGGTATTCTTATCCTCCTCATTCTAGGCATGGCCTTAGTCCTACGGCCCCTTGAGGTTCGGGCCCAACAACAACAAAGTGGTGGGATAGATCCTCGTATGAAGGCGTTAGGTATGATGGCCGTGTATGGCACTGCTGGCGGTTTTTTACTTGGGGCTGCGGCCCTGGCATTCGACGCTCCAGGAAGGTCTCCCTTTATTGGGGCTTCATTAGGACTTTATGCCGGAATTTTATTTGGAACTTATGTTGTAGTCACCTATGCCGTAAGGAAGCATCGTCTGGAAAATCCGGGTGATTCTGAGGATGAGAATTATTATCCCGAAACGCCTGATTCTCCCTACGAGGGACCTTTTAAGTCAGATACTTCAAGTATGGATTGGGGGCACGGCATGCCGATTCAATCTGTTTTTAGTGAAGAGGGAAGAATTCAGTCATGGAGCGAACGCACAGCTTTGAGATCAGATGTGAATGCTCCCTCATTTTTCTTGAATGTCCTGAATATTACGTTTTAAATTTCACTCGATTTTCTGTTCGAGCGCATGGCAGGAATTTCCTGGTCAGACTCGAGTTTAAAATCATCGACCAATAGGTGACATGGGTCGAAATTATAAAGTTTAAAAACTCTGATGAATTCAGCTTTTAAGTTGGCCATTTTAATATGAGTATGAGAAGCCGCGAGCTGCTGCATGATCTCGACAAGATGACCGATGCCAGATGCCCCGACGAATTCGAGTTGTTGGAAATCAAAGGTGATAACTGAACAGGGATTTTTTTTAGCAAGCATCAATAATTGTTTTTTGAGGGCAATGCAACTTTCAATCTCAAGTTCTCCTTCTAATAAAACAAAAAGATTGCCCAAAGAGTTGGTAGCTGTTCTTATCTGTAACGACATGGAGAACTCCTTTTCATAGGAAGTGGGCCCTACTTAAGAGTATAATGGTGGTGCGGTAGAGTGGAATGCCTAGGAAAAATACTCCATAGGCATCTTCTGCTCACACCGGTGTCGACAATTAGGAGATGTTTTCTATATGTGTGAGATCGTTCTATTATCACTCCCCATTGGGAATTTGGGAGACCTTACTAAACGAGTGCTGGGTGCTTTAAGCGGCCCAGGATTATTTATTGTTGAAGATACTCGATCATTTAGATCCCTTTTGACTCATCTAGGTTGTTCTTTCGAAGGAAAGGAGATTCTTTCATACCATGATCAAAGTACTCAAGTTTCTTGTGAATATGTCCTCAAAAAAATATGTCAGCATGGAAAGGCCTATTTGTGTAGTGAAGCGGGGAGTCCGGTGATTTCCGACCCGGCCTATCCCTTATTGAAATTGGCCAGAATGAAGGGGGTAAAAATTACTTCCATGCCTGGGCCATCTTCGCTAGTGATGGCACTCGAACTATCGACTTTTCCGGCCCATCCCTTTATTTATCACGGCTTTTTGGCCAGAGGGCGCGAAGAGCGAAAGAAGTTCTTTGAGTCCTTTGCCAACATAGAGAGCATGACGCACATCTTTTTTGAAGCGCCACAAAGGGTACGTGAAACTTTAAAGATGGCAATGCTTATACTACCCACTGTGCGTTTTTGTGCCTGTCGTGAAATGACGAAATTGTATGAAAGTGTCTATTTTTTTGAAGGCCCACAAAGTGTGGCGCAAGTTGATGAACTACCCGAAAAAGGCGAATATGTCTGCCTGGCGCATGTAGAGCATTTAGATCAGACATTTTCCAGTAATTTAGAACTTTCGCGTTTGGCCCAAGATGTGCTTGAGAGCAAGGGGCAAAAAAAAATACTGGCCAAGTTATTGGCGAAGATTTTAGGAACCCCGACTAAACAAATCTATCAAGAACTCTCTAATTCAAAACTTTAATTTCTCGTGAGAAATGCCGACATTACTATACGGTATGTTACCGTTGCGATGTGGGCGTTGCATTGAGCAAGAATAATTCATTAATCAGGCAGCATGATGAGGAGATCTTGGAGTTTGGGAGACTTCTTTTTAGTTCTCTAGATTTCAAGCATATACAAAAAAAGGCCGTGGGAAGACTGAAGAAGTTGCTTAGCTGCAGTCATGTCTCGCTTTATATCTATGATCAAAGAAAAGGTATGTTAGGGACAAGCACAACGGATGTTAAAGGACACGAAGTGCATGTTTCCGTGATGGTAGATGAGTTTAGCTTTGCGGGATATTGTGCGCATTTCTCTGCTATCTTCCATGTAAAAAATCCCCGAGATGATATTCGCTTTATGCGCGAACCGGAATTCATCAGAGAGCTTGAGGTGGGTGAGTTTCTTCTCATGCCACTGGTCTTTAATGGTGACCTCCTCGGTGTTGTCAAAACTGTGCGCATGTCAGGGACGAGGTTTATAGAATCAGATATTGAATTTGCCAGGTTGCTGGTGGATCAATTGGCCATTTGTGTTCAGAACAGCAAATTGTTACAAAAAGTGCATGAGCAGTTTGTACAAGTTTTTGCAGCACTGGGCGATGCTATTTCAAAAAAAGATCCCTATACGGGCGGACACACGAAAAGAGTATCTATGTTTTCTGAGATGATTGCTAAGGAATTGAATCTTTCTCCGCAAGAGATGCTGAATATACGGATGGCCGCTGCACTTCATGATATTGGAAAAATCGGTGTGCCTGATTATATTTTACAAAAAAATGCGCCTCTCAATGACGAAGAATTTCATATCATGAAAGAACATCCACGTATTGGATTTGAAATTTTACAACATATCGAAGGAGTCGAGGACGTTGCCAGTGGAATGCGATTTCACCATGAGCGTCCAGATGGAAAAGGCTATCCCTATGGAATGAAAGAGGGGGAAATACCTTTATGTGCCCAAATTATCGCTGTGGCGGATACCTTTGATGCCATGATTAGTACTCGACCTTATAGGAAAGGATTGCCTCCTATGGTTGCCTACGAGGAGATAGTAAAAAACGCTGGAACACAGTTTTCCTCAGTTGCAGTCGAGGCCTTTAAAAGTGGATTTAAAAAGACTAGTATGTATCAAGCAGATAACATCAGCAAGGTAATGACAAACATCAGGAAGGCCGGATAGAATACAACTATGCTGTTGTTTTTCGATGTCTGTTCTCGTGACTGGCATCATTGGGAAGATACATGATTGTTCGAATTATCGGTGGCCATGGTGGTGTTTGTCCCGGCTTCAGAGCAACCTCCTATCTGATAGATGGAAAACTTTTAATTGATGCAGGAAGTGTTGCGACGGGGCTCTTGATCGATGAACAGTTGCAAATTGATAATATTTTGATCTCGCATCCTCATCTGGACCACATTAACGAGTTGGCATTCCTTTCAGATAATTGTTTTGGCATGAAGAATCGACCGTATGAGGTTTATTCCAACAAGGAAGTGATCGATGCGATTCGAAAACACCTGATCAATGATGTCATCTGGCCAGATTTTTCTAAATTGCCAAATGAGAAAAATCCTACATTGCGTTTTCATGAGATCCAGCCAGAATTTCCGTTAATGCTGGATGATTATAAAATTTTTCCAATTCATGTAAATCATTTTGGTGGTGCCTTTGGATTTATTATAGAGAGAAAAGGACGATCAGTATTATTTACACAGGATACAGGTCCAACCGAGCGGATTTGGGAAGTGGCCAAGACTTACAAAAATCTCAAAGCCATTTTTACCGAAGTTAGTTTCCCAAATGCTTTTAGTAAAGTCGCCCAAGATTCTAGGCATCATACTCCCATGACGATTGATGCCGAAATTGCCAAGATGCCAAAGGATGTACCCATTTTCTTGGGACACTTGAAGCCTAATTATCAGGCACAGCTCTTTCAGGAGATCGAAGCCCTGGGGAATGATCGCATCAGTATCATGGGAACCGACGATACGTCCTACGTGTTCTAATATTCTGGCGAATCAATCAAATCCAGGTGTGATAAACATTCCGGGCATGGGTGGCAGAATAATTGGCGTAAAACGTGATGGCGGAGGAGATAGAGGAATCTCGGGCAATGGTTCAAGTCCCGGATCATCGCCTGGGGCAGCGGCTTTTTTCTTCTTAATGGTAAATGACTCGGGACCATCTTTCACTTCTGTGCCTATTTTGAAAATGGCCGTGCCTTCGATGTTTTCGGTGCCACGTTCCGCCTCAATCGAAATGCCTGTCTTTTTGATTTCGGTTCCAGATGGAGATTTATAGGACCACTCGATAGTGCCTTCGCTGCTAACGTCCGCAGTTTCATTATTTTTGAATACATTCGCCTCAAATTTTGCTTGGGCAGCCTCGGACGTTTTATCATCCGATATTTCGAGACTGTAGGCGGTTGCTTCTGGTTTTTTAGGAACGGTATAGATCGCCGTATCGCCAGGCCCTCCCGTCTCTTCGTAGACGGCCTTTACGTCATAAGACGCATTGGCATCCATTTCAAACTGTTTGCTTCCTTCGTCACCTGAAATATCTGAGGGAGTGCATCCTGGCCTCGCTGTCACGCACATCCATTTAAAGCTCACGCGATCGTGTTTTGGCCTTCCTGTGGGAGGAGTAAAAGTCAAATTGGCTTTTAATTCGACAGATGTTGCTGTTCCGGAACCGGAACCTGAGCCTGCGACCGGTACTATCCTTACGCGGGCGACGGCAAAATCGGAAGTTGTCGGTGGAACTTTTCTTGGAACAGTGGTGGATCTTTCAAGGGTGGGTGATCCTGAAGCAGTGTACACTGCCTTGACATTATACGCTTCAGTGTCTTTATCGAAGTCTTTCCATGAGCCTGAGGTAATGGTGCCTGAACAACCAGGGCGAACTGGGTCACATACCCAAGTTAAGGTGTGACCAGGAGGGAGAGGTTGGGATGTGCTACTTGTTAGAGTGGCCTTCACTTGCACTTTGTCGGGATTGGTGGGGTGGGTCTGTTGTGTAATTTCAAGCAGAGGCTGACCGGAAACTGGTGTATCCTTGGCCGGAACAGGTCTTGGGTTGCTTCTTATCGGTTGGTCGCTGGTTCCGATCTTTTTGCTCGTGACGGCGGTGACCGTGTAGGATTGAGTCAGGCGAGGAAAGGGTGTGTCGCTATCAGCACTGGCGGTCTGATCAGAGCAAAGCGGAGGCAGTGGGATCTCAGTTGTGCCATTGAGTATGCAAGACCATTTTAGACGACCTGTGATTGCTGCCCTGGAATTTTCAGTGCCATCGCCCGAGGTGGGTGCGTTCACGGTCGGACGTAAAACGACCGTATCTGCGTCGCGGGATTTTTCGGCAAGTTCAACTCCAATTTCAGTCCGTCCAATTTCCTTAGAGGCCACTACCGCAGGCCAATTTGGTGCCCATTTCCATTCGGCTTCAAGACGGTAGGAGTTATCGGTAAAGGGAAAGGTGTATTCAGTGTCAAGTGCAATGGGTTTTCCTGGCCCACAAACGGCAATGGCCGGATGACCTGCAGCAGTTGGGCAGGTTTTCCAGCGGAGAGCTCCACGATCAATGACCGATGTTCTATCTTCCTCACCTGTATAAACCAACTTTACAGTAGTTTGGGTGGCGTTGGATCTTTCAGAAACAACCTGAAATTCAAAAGTAACGGGTTTACTTTTCGGGATGAGCTTAGTTGCGGATGGAGATTCTGGTCTTTGCACGGATGAGGAGTATTGAACTTTTACAGTATAGTCTACGTCGAGCCTGGGAAAGGTGGCGTTGTTCTCGTGATATTTAGAAACTTTATTGCAGATCTCAGCTTGCTCAGTATCTGATTTGCCTGGAATCGCAGAGACGCATGACCAACGATAGCGCCCACCTGTAAGAAGAGGTGTGGTTTTGGCCTGGAGGATGAGTGAGGTGGGGCGAAGACCAACCCCGACTACGGGAGCGGTGTTGACATCGATTATCTCGATGCCTGTGACGACACCTGCGCCCGATCCAGTATCGTCGTAACCTGCACGACCAGTGCATCCACTTAAGGAGAGAGTTCGAGTGGTCACATCGCTCTCAGGTTCTCCACTTTGACTGGTGCGTGTGTTTGGTGGGCCGCCACCGGGAGGTCGTGGTCGAACCGTAACACCTTGGGTTCCTCTCGGTTCGCCCGTCCCACGTAGAATAACCGAATCCTGACGAGTATCTCCGAGGTTCACGGTCACTTTGAGTACGGCATCGTGTTTGGCACCACTCGTGTGGTGAACAGGCCTGTCGATGCATTTATCAGAGGTAGCAAAGGTAGAGGGAGAATAGCCAGCATAGGAAGACCCGGCCCTATCGCAGCTATTATAGGAATTTGGAGGTGTTCCAGTTGATGTGGGGGGCTGTCCGGTATTGATATACCAGCTGGTATTGGCCTCGTTGGACCCGTGCAGGTGTTCCATGTAGAGTTCTAACTCCACTTCCCAATCTGTACTGGGGGCCCTCTTCTTTTTAAGCTTGCAACTTAACAAATTGTGAAACATTCGACGTGCATGTATTTGCGGATTAATAGGTGCAAGGCCGGAGCGATCAGGCGACATGAATTTGAGGAGATCTTCTATATTTTGGAATGGGGTTGAGTCGGTCAGACCTCTCATAAAGGCCCCCGTTGAGCACATGTACGATTCATAGGGACGATATTGAGCTTTCATTTTTAGGGTGACTGGATCGTAGAAGTCGCTGCAGTTGTGGTTTTGGGCAGGGTCTCGGAGGTATTCCTTCAACTTATCCTTCATGTGTCTCACAAAGGCGGCTTTGGCTTCTGTATATCTTGTTCGGGCCCCTTTCTTTGAGCAGTTAGTTGCACATGTCATTTGATATTGTAGCGAGCGACTATCACTATCCCCTAAGTCTCGAGATTTAAAATTCCTACCCAATTGGTTAAACATCGTTTCAAATAAGTTGGTTTCACCGGGGGGAAGATTACTGGGTTGATACTTGCTATACAGATGTTTAAAGATGTATTTGTCGGTTGGGGTAATGGCAAAATTAGTTCTTTCAGTTCCCGTGAGCTTCTTTTTTGAGAAATTTTCCAGAGCATTGAGTAATTTTTCCTGTTCTGGAGGAGTCGTAAACCCGTTTTCTTGGTCAGCGAGAGCAATGTACTGGTAAAAGCTATCCAATGTTTCTGCCATTTCAGTTTTTGTGCTACCCGAGGAACTGAGGCCACTTCCGATCGCCCGCAATCTACGATCTCTTGCGCCCTCATCGCTATCGTAGCGTGTCTCAATTTTTTGTAGTTCCAAAAAGGCTTTGGCCACCTTGAGCAAGGAAACATCCGCTTGGGCCTGGAGCATTTCATCGAGCTTGGCCTGGGGTTGCTTCATGAGTTCTCTGACTTTTTTTTCCAAATCAGATAAACAGGCCAGCAATTTACGTTTGTGGGCCTCATCAAGAGTCGTGTCGGCCAGGAGGGCCGCCATTTTGGCATCGCTTGGTCTTTCAAATTGTAAGTCGGCGGGCAGAAGTTCCATCGGATCTGCAGCCAGATCTACAGCGCCAACAACTCCTATGGTTAAGATGAATACTAAAAGATTTGTGACTGCATTGATGACTGAGAAGGTCACGAATTTGCCTACACGCCTACGCATAAGAGTTTTGTTTCCTTGCCCAATTTCCCCAATCATGATGATCCTGTATGGATATGTTTTCTCAAAGGAAAAAATCTTTCACTCACCACGACACCTTGTTAACTAATCGGAAATTTTAGTATTTATATTGAATTCACTGACTGCAAGGCGGGCCGCTAGCTGCCCACAATTTGTGCCACGAGATTTGGCGCTTGATTTCTCTTGTCGGCTGAGGCAGATTAGATAACTCATTATTATTTATAGATTTTATCTTGATAGCTTTTATCTTGATAGCTTTTATCTTGATAGATCTTGTCTAGGATTGACCCATGCCATGGTTTGATACGATTAAAAGCCCGAAGCTTAAAGCAACAAGAAAAGTCGGGAATGACATTCCAAGCGGGCTTTGGCAGAAATGCACTGCTTGTCAGGAAATAGTGCAAACATCTCGCATGGATGATAACTTTCAAGTCTGCCCATTTTGCCAGCACCACTTTCGCCTCTCGGCCGATGAGCGCATCAACATGTTGGTTGATCCTGGAAGTTATGAAGAGTTAGAGACCCAGATGGGATCTTCAGATCCATTGGCCTTTGAAGATAAAAAATCCTATAGCGAACGTCTGCTGGAAGTAGAAAATAAGACTGGCCGTCGCGATGGAACGCTCTTTGGCTTGGCAAAGATAAAAACAGCTTCGGTGGTTTTAGTGGTCATGGATTTTAAATTCATGGGTGGCTCTATGGGCGTTGTCACGGGTGAGAAAGTCACCATGGCGGCCGAAAAGGCTTTAAAGATGAAACGCCCGCTTATCGTTGTTTCCTGCTCTGGAGGCGCCCGAATGCAGGAAGGCATTCTTTCACTTATGCAAATGGCTAAGACTGCGGGTGCCCTATCACGACTGAGAGATGCAGGAGTTCCTTTTATTTCTGTACTGACAGATCCTACGACTGGTGGGGTAGCGGCAAGTTATGCATTGCTTGGAGATGTGATTCTGGCAGAACCCAAGGCCCTTGTTGGTTTTGCCGGTCCCAGGGTAATTGAGCAGTCTCTTCGACAGACATTGCCCGAAGGCTTTCAGCGTTCAGAATTTCTTTTGGAAAAGGGCCTTATCGATGGCATTCTGCATCGTCACCGCTTGCGTGACGAACTTTCCTTTTATGTGAATATGTTGGCTTAGACAATATGGATGTCACCCAATTTCTAGAGAAAACTTTTGGTGCTGAAAAATTTGCTCCAAAGCTGCCCTTTGCGGAATTTAAAAAACTTTTTTCTCGATTTAATGATTTCTTTGCTCAGAAGGGAGTCAGAATCATCTCTATTGCCGGCACCAATGGTAAGGGCGAAACGGCCCACTCAGCGCATTTTTTGTGTCGGCAGAATGGTATTCAATCTCTGCTCTGGACCTCTCCTCATATTTTATCGGTATGTGAACGATTTCAATCTCATGATGGGCCGATCTCGGAATCTGAATTGTGGAATCAATTATTGCAGGCGCAGCGGGAGTTGGGCGATCAATTAAAGAATTTGTCCTACTACGAATTTTTGTTTTATGTTTTTTGCCAATGGGCAAGTCAGAAATCCGCTGGGTTTCCTGAGATATTGATTTTGGAAGTGGGAGTAGGGGGACGATTGGATGCGATTAATGTGCTTGATCCTTCGTTATGCCTTCTCACAAGTATAGGACGCGATCATGTGGAATTATTGGGCCATACCTACAGGGCCATTTTGACAGAGAAGCTGGGAATCACACGAGACGGCATTTCCCTTTTGACGACCTTACGTTCGAATTATTGTCGAGAGTTAGTCGCTGAATATGTTCACGAGAGACAGATTCCTTGGATGGATTTGTTTAATACCCGAGCGGATTTTCCCGCATGGCCATATTATCGCCGTAATCATCTCTTGGCCTTTGCCGGGCTCCACGTCTTGAAGCGATCTGGGATCAAAGCTGAAAATTTATTAGAAGAATTTAACAATTTTGAACACACTATTGCGTTTCCTACCTTTCCGGCCCGCCGAGAGCAGATGACTTTAAGAGACAAAAGATTTATCTTTGTAGGTGCACATAATGTTGAAGGAATGAGAGAACTTGCTTTTCTTTTGGACAATGACGGGGGAGACAAGACCGAGAAAAAGGGTCAGGTTGGGTGCAAAGAGTGGGAAGGTTGTTTGGAGGCGAAGTGTGTACTCGTGTCGTTTTCCAAACGCCCCCAAGATGAAATTTATCACATGCTCAACCAGCTTCTAAGTATTTGTTCTTTAGAAAAAATAGTAGTGAGTTCTTTTGAGCATACGAAGGCCTATATTCGGAATGAATTAGAGGCCATCGTAATGGAATACACGGAGGCGCAGACGATCAGTGTGCCAAAGCACAGTGGACGCCGAGCGATGTCAGTCCTTAAGGATTGTTCTGGAGTCGGATGCATAGGGAAGGGCACGACCATTGAGTGGTGTGAGAACTGGCAACATTGGATTGAAACAGAAAATCAAAACGCCCCCGTTATTGTTGTCGGATCGTATTATTTCATCGGTAAGATTCAGCAATATATTCGTCAAGCAAGTTCAATTTAAGGTTATATTTTTATCTATGGTCTGCTTGCTCAGTGGAATGGCCAATGTCACTGCCATGGCAGAGACTCAAGGGCCATTCGAGTTTAAGTTAGGTGATAACGTAAACGTCTATTCCGATAAAGGTTATCGCAAAACTAAGGAAAATATTTTTGAAGCAGTGGGAAACGTGGTTATCACGCATGCCAATGAAACTATCTATGGTGAAAAGGGCACCATGTTTATGCAAACGGGTGATACCAAGATGGAAGGGAATGTTCGCTATGTAGGTCCGGGATTCACACTATACGGCAGTCAGATTGATTATAATTTTATAACTCAGGACTTAACTGTTTTGGATGCTCGGATTATTTCTGATAATTACGTTGTTTTAGGAAAAAAGATCTCCCGTGTTTCTCAAGATGTTTTGATTGGTGATGATGCTGAGTATACAACATGTCGCGATTGTCCCGAATCATGGAGTATTTTTGGTAAAAAAGTCCACATAACGATAGGACAATATATTCGGATTAAGCATGCCTTTATCAAAATTAATGGGGTGGTTGCATTGTATGTTCCCTATTTTGTGTTACCAATAAAAAGGAAAAGAGAAACTGGCCTTCTGTTTCCTCGATGGGGGCTCAACTTAAATCAGGGCACCCGTTTTCAGCAGCCCTTTTTTTGGGCCATCAATGATCATCAAGACATGACCGTAACTCCTAGCATATGGGGGAAACGAGGTCTGGGTACCGAACTTGAATACCGCCAAGCGCTAGGAGAAAGGAAGTGGTTTGAGTTTGATGGTATTATGGCATGGGATCGAATATATCAGGATAATCAGTATAGTAATGAAATAAGCGGCCAACATTATTATCGTCAACTCTCCCAATGGGAGCATCTTTTTTCGTTCGGTTATGATCTTAACCACTATGTCTATGCCAATGATGTTCGTGATTTGGATATGGTTCGTGATTATGATCAATTCATTGGCCAAAAAGTGAGTGGGGCAGAATTGGGAGGAGAAGCCTTTATCGAAAAACGTTTTCCGACTTCTTTGTTCACCATAGAAAGCTATTATAAAAAAAATATGCTGGTGGACAATGCCAAAAAATTTGACTATTCCACGGTCCAGCTTCTACCAGAAATTAAGGCTTCCATGGTTCCGTTACAACTTTTTAATTCGAAGCGATCTGCATTTTCTATGGCAAACATTGGCATAGAGGGTGATCTGAATTTTTTTAAGCAAGATCATCTGATTGAGGCAAATTACATCAGAAATGCTTATCGTCTGAATGCTGCTCCTTATATTCAGGCGAACCTTGCTCAGATCGGTCCGGTAGCAGTACGGAATAAAACATATTTTGAGCACCAGCAGTATTATTTTCCTTTTGAAATGGAACAACAAAGCTTTGGTAAAAATGGTATTATTTATGAAACGGAAGCCAGTATTGAATTTCAAAAATATTTTGGAGTGGCCTACCAGGAAATTGTGAATCCGGATCAAATCATCGGTGAAGAGCAACTAGAGACACCTTCGATAACAAAAGGCGCACCAAAGTTAATCGGCTCTATGATGCCTTTTAAGCAGGAATTCTCCAAGGATAAGGTCGAAATTCCGCGACATGCTTATCGTCACACTCAAGGTTTTAAGCTTATCCATTACTATATTTCCAATCAACGTAATTGGGGAAACATCCGTTTTTCCAATCAAATTAAAGGCCCCAATGGAACTCCTAATAATAATGGATTGTTCGATGGGATAGATGCCGTTCGTGGCCGTGAAAATGAACTGAACTTCAAAGAATCCCGCACGGCACTTCCGACCAGTAACACTTTGGAGTTTCAGTGGAATAATTCGGTTGTGCGAAAATCTCCGCAAATTTATCGTCCTTTCGAAGATGATCGTTATTTGCGAAATAATTTTAGCTATTCTGAAGTGGCATATTTCAGAATAGGTCAAGGGCTGGATTTTAACGCCATGTCTGATAAGTTTGTGGACCGCATAACTCGTTTGGCCATCAACGCAGGCATGTCTGGGCAAGGTTTTGGTACATCAGTTTCCGAATACTATTATCCTCGCAATAATCAACATCTGATGAGTATTTCCCTTAGGAAAAGTGTTCCCCCTTCGACCAGTTTGTCCACCACCCTTACTTATGATTCATTCACAACTCCGATTAACAAATATCTCACTTTTTCGGGGACCACGGCGCTTTCTGATCTCTTCACGTTCGGACTCGGTTTTGCTTACAATATTGTTCAAAAAGAAAGGACGCAGGAGACTTATGAGATTGGATATACGCCCCATAATCGTTGTTGGAAGCTTGATTTCGCTTATAACGTTACGCAAATTGAAAAAAGTTATAGTTTAAATTTTTATGTTAATTTCAATGAGAATATATTCATGGCGATGCCTGGAATATAATGGCTTCTCATTTTTTTAAAAATAGTTTCCCTACTATGCCAAGTCCCGAAATAGTGATTATAGATTTTGATGACAGTTTTACTTACAATATTGCAAATTCCTTTGATGAATTTTGTAAAATTGATCCTATTGTTCTGCATTGGAAAAAAGTTCGTCATGAACAACAAAGACTATTGATGGATTGTAAGATTATCGTTTGGGGGCCAGGGCCAGGGCATCCGTCTGAATATGAAGAAATTGTACCAATTATGCATAAAACATTTGCTTCCCAAAAAATTTTTAACTTGGGTATTTGTTTGGGCCATCAACTGTATTGGAAGATGGTAGGGGGGCAAATTTTGCCTAGTCGAGAAGCCCTTCATGGGGAAAGTATAGACATTACTATTCCACCTTGGGCAATTTTTCCTCGTGATTTTCATCATCAAGTGACAAAAGTGCAACGCTATAATTCTCTATGCGTGAAGAAAAATCTTATTTGCCAAGCAAGGCAAACTCAGCAAGATTTAATTATGGATGGTGAAGTGATTATGTCGGCTGGCCCTAATTTCTTGACGATGCAATTTCATCCTGAATCCATTGGTACTTCTTGCCCCAGACTCTTTTTCGCCGTTGCAGAGCAGTTCCGGTATAATCATAGGAATGAATCCTAGTGTGAGAATTGAAGGAATCTATGGTGAGCAGTATGTAGATCTTCTTGCAAAAGAGGATATTTGTTCTTTTACTCTTGATTTTCGACCAAAGAGTTTTAACTTTCTTCAGCATCACATTTTTCTTGAAATATTGAATAGTAGCAGAAATAGACCAACCAATATTTTTTTACATTTTGATCAAGCACCGAATTTTGTTATCCAAAAATTTATTGATGATGGCAAATCCGTTCTTAGATCAATAAATCCAGGCTGCCCGATTCAGCTTTTGTTGGAGTTCTCAGATGCCAGAGAGATCACATTTTATGAGCAGTTCGCACACCCTTTTATTTGGCACTGGCATCCGTTGGCCGACTTTGAAAAGATATTGGGATGCCCACATTTGAGGGGTGTGGTATTTTCGTATGAACAGATATTGAAACAATATGACCAGGGTCGTTTTGACGATTTTTATAAAAATATTTGTTCAAATTTTATCCCTCAGCTTAAGAAGAAAAATTGCTACATTATCCTGGCCGTCGACTGGTTTCACGAGTTGTTACCTTCAGTGCTAGAGTTTATGGGAGTTGATATTTTTTCATACCCGATTAATAAGCATGTTGAATTGGCCTATCGAGTGCCCAATGTGGCCTTGCTTAAAGAAAAACTGATCGGCCTTAGGCAAATGAGATGCTAAAAGTTTTGCTTAGCAATGATGATGGGATAAATGCGGAAGGGATCCAAATTTTAATGCGTGAGCTTAGTGCTGTTGCTGAGCTTTATGTAGTCGCGCCCTTGAGGGAAAGATCCACTTCCGGGCATTCTCTGACGTTAAGTGATCCGCTTAGAATCGTCGAGATGAGCAAGAATACTTGGGGATGTGGAGGTTTTCCAGCCGATTGTGTATTTATGGGGCTAGGACATTTGGCGCGCAATGTGCAGTTCGATGCCGTTGTGTCGGGCATAAATCGTGGGGCAAATCTCGGACAAGATGTTTATTATTCTGGCACCGTGGCCGCTGCACGCGAAGGCGCCTTTCACAGAGTTCCCGCAATCGCAGTAAGTTCCGTCATCGACGATTTGGGCCCCAGCGAAGAAATACACTATGCCGCTGCTGCACATTTTTTGAAGAGGTTTTTGGCCCTGGGGGGACACAAATTCTGTCCCGCTTTTGGAATGGTAAATGTAAATGTGCCAAATCTTCCCTATCACCAAATTCAAGGAGTGCAGTTTTCTCGCTTAGGATTTCGTCGTTATAGCGATGCCATTGAAGAGAGAATAGATGCACGCCATCGTCCTTACTACTGGATTGGCGGTAAGTATCAAGGGCCTGAATGCGAAGATGGTACTGATTGCATGGTAATTGAAAAAAAACAGATTTCCGTTTCACTGCTTAATTTACTTGAGCATTCTAATTTCGATCGTAGTGGAATGGTGACTTTTATAAAACAGTTTATAATGAGTTAAAGAGAGAGTTAAACAGAGTAAGGTGAAGAGCAACGTGGATCGACTGTTTTTCCTATTACTAATAACAACAACACTTTTGGCGGGTGCGTGCAGTTCTTTTCAAAGTGGGCAATATGTGTTGTTGAGTAATAACGCGGGCCCTGGTGAATTGAGCAAAAAATACAATATATCCGAACGCAAAATTATTGAGGCCAATAAAGACCGTGCATTTGTCAGAGGGCAATGGATTTTTATTCCACAGGAGAAAGGCATTTTGCGTGCCTTTCAGACCCCTGGTGCTGGTGCCCCTCAGGTTGATATCAATTCCTATGGTAAAAGATTTCTTTGGCCTGTTCCTTCCGCACATGCAGTTAGTTCGAACTATGGCGGACGATGGGGGCGAAAACATGAAGGTATTGATATTCCAGCAGTTCAAGGAACCCCTTTCTTGGCGGTCGATGATGGGATTGTCGTTTATTCAGGCCAGGGAATTCGTGCTTACGGTAATCTGACAGTGTTGGCCCATAAGGATGGCTTTTTTTCAGTCTATGCCCATGCGAAAAAGAATTATACTCAAAAAGGGCAGAAGGTTTATAGGGGGCAAGTGTTAGGACAGGTGGGCCGGACTGGTCGTGCTACTGGTCCCCATCTTCACTTTGAGTTGCGAAAAGAATCTCGCGCTTTAGATCCACTAGATATCTTGGCCAAAAATTAAGCCAGTAGTTTAAATCAATAATTGAAGATAAATTTTTGCAGCATTCACGGCATCTTCCAGCGCGGTATGGGCCACCTCTCCCATTTTGAGATGTTTCATGAGAGCAGACCCTGAGACAGTTTCCGGAGGCAGCAACCTCTTATCGACAAAGGCCCGAACGACAGAAGAGAGGTCAAGGACTTGGTGATGAAAATACTTCCTCATAAATTCCCATCCCAAATCACGATTTAACAAAGGCAGATCAAGGGCATTCATCGATTTACCAAAGAGCACAATTTTTTGGCAGTCACTGGTACCAAAATAGGCCACGATTTCGGGCGAGGTGAGATAATCAAATAAAAATTTTTGCAAATCGATGAGACTTAATCCCTCGCTATGGGCACATCTGATAAGTTTCTCATTGTGTTCTATCACCCATGGATCCAGGGTCGATTTGAGAGAGTCAAAAGATTCACACTTGACGTACACGGAACGGCATAAGGTCGTAGCGATGGTTTTATCTATAGTACAAAAGGGTGCCATGGCAAATTCAATAATGGAATCATGCTCACGCAATCCAGTGGCCTCAAGGTCGATTGACAGATAACGCATATATTAATCTTTAAGTGATGACAGCATTGGACAGTGATCGGAAACATCTTTATAGGTAATACCCAGGTCAGCAGAGGAAGCCGCTTTACATTGAACTTTTTCACAATGGGCCTTCATCTGCACCGTGTGGCCTTTGAAGAAAGAGTGAAATTCCTGAGAAACTACAATATGGTCCAAGATCGATGGATCCTCGATATTGTCATCGGTTTCTCCCCACCAGTAGGCCGTACAGTTGACTTCAGCACTAAAGTCAATCAGCTGGTTATTATCAATGAATTCGATGAAACGAGCATAATTTTGGTTTCGTAATACGTAATCAGTTGTATTGAAATCTCCCAGAACAACAAGATTGTTTTCGCCCTGCTGACGGATCTCGCGCACAATTTGGGTGATAATACCGTACTGGCGGTAGCGTACATCGGCATTGGCCTGTTTGCCTCCGGCCTTAAGATGGACTGCTATGGCCGTAAAGTTCATACCATTTGGAAGATAAGTAAAAGTTCCAATCGCGGCCGGGCGCAGACCCTTATTGCATTGGCCTTCAGCCGCTAGCCGAGAGTCTTCGCGAAAGGCATTAAGACGGATGGTAGCTTTTTTATAAAGAAAACCTAACTTCTGCCGACCTGAGCCGCCACAGGTCGAAAGTGCATATCCATATTCTGGAAAAGAAGTGTTGATCATCTGGGCAAAAGCGGTTTGGTTTACCACTTCTTGGATCCCAAATAAATCGGCATTAAGCGATTTGAGGGTAGCGATCAAAACCGGTTTATTGGTTTCGGTTCCTGATCGCACATCCTTATCGAAATTTCGAATATTATAACTGACAATTTCTAATCCAAAGCTTTTGAATGAAATTAGCACACTGAACAAAAGGGCCGCGAAAGTCGTGAACGTCATGTTACATGCTCCTTCCTGCACTTTGTACATATTAGGGAGAGTAATACTTCTATTAAGGTATAACTAATTCCTTCTGACCTTTCAAGAAATAAACATCGCTAATATTATTCATGGGCCCTCGGAGATAATCAACCTCTAAAATGAGCTGATAGTCGTCATTTGCGCATCGAAGCAATCGGGTGGAGCCTAGTTGTGACAATCTTGGATAAAATGCGAAGGTCTTTTTAAAAAAAATGCGGCACCATCGGGATCATGCTGAACGCCTATAAGTTCGCCCAGTTTTTCCGCGTAATAACTTGGAAAGTCATCGATCTGTTTTGCGTACAGTGGAGGGGGTTGAGACAGAGCATCTTTGGTGCTGTAGATGAGTCGTGGTGGAGAATCAAGATACATAAAAAATGCCTTATCCAATGTCTCCCATATTCCTTGTGCCAGAGAATGTGTCTTCACTTGTGTAATGATCTGTATCAACAGCTGCAAGGGATCGCGAGAATGAGAAGAAAATACGATGCTGGCTTGGCCATTATTTTCGAAGACGCAAAAAACGGGTGGTTGGGCCCGATTAATTCCAGTTAATGTCGCTGTATCCAGAAAAGGAGTTCTTTTTGTCGCTTGAAAATAGGTGACGGCCAAGGCAAGGGCCTGCCCTTCCTTAATACCAAAAAAAAGATTTTGGATTGCACTCTTTTCTATTTGAAACTTTCCTTGTTCATAATTTGAGATCTCAACATTGCATTTGATAACGTTATTATCAATTTTCTCTTGATGAATAAAAGTAATTGGTATCGGTTGCATATTTTTTTGATCCTTAGAGATCTTCAGCGATTCAAAATGATGTAACATTGTTGTGAATGGAAAGGCAGAAATAGACTCATTTAGGCTCAAGACCTGATCACCGCGGACAAAGGCTTTTTTGAATTGAGAAGAGGAATAAATCAAGCCAGTTTCGCCGAGTAGGGATTCTTGGAAAAAGGGAGAAACCTTGATACCGCTTCGATAATCTTTTTCGAGCAAGGTTCCGAGTGATTTTATGGCCGGACCTTTGGGATTCTTAGTTCGTAAAAACTGCAACATTCTATAATACGGATAGTCTTTGGGATCTTTTGATGGAGCAAAATTTAGGAATTGCAGATCATGTCCTGAAATGAGGATGAGTACGATTCCACTGGAAGGACCAGCTAAAAAAGGGTGGGCGTTTTGATTGAGGAGTGCCCACAGAATCATTTTACTCTCAAAGTCTTTTGGGGCGCTTTTTAGTTTTAAAAACTCAAAAAAATCTTCATTGAGATTTTTTTGCGGACCTAGAATGCTCTGTTGAGTTGACCTTGTGCAAAGAAAGGAAGTTTCCTCAAAAGGAGAACGGCTTCTTATGACCTGACTTGGGCCTTCGGTCAATCTGAAGAAAGACGTACAACCGATGATAGAAAGCGCCACCAACCATAGGGGGGTGGTGCTACTTTTCAGAACGCCCGACATATGAAATTTCTTCTTGAGCATCTGTCGCCTTATTGTCAGATTCTATGCTTGCTTCTTTGGAAGTTGATTCCATTATGAGTTGATCATTGAAATATGTATCTAAGTCTAAGTTATTTGCTTCAGGCGTAGTTGCTCGGACGACACATATAAACCACATACCCGAGTGAGATGGGTTAGTATTGGACGCAACGTGAGTAGAGATAATTTGATAACCACGGTTGATAAAGTGATAGAAAATTTTGTCGAACTGTTTTTCTCGGTATCCCACCTTCCTCTCGGGAGGTGAAGGAATATAGAAGGTAAAGCTTTGAATTTTATATTTATTATGGCAACAATGCTTGGTAAGCCAAGATGTGAGTTGTTTAAACAAAAGTGGTCCTTTTCATATTGCCAGTCAAATAAGTATTCAAAAATGTTAATAGCGCAAGTCTGCTACAGTCAATCACCAAGTCGATTTTATTTGTTGTTATTTCTCTATTTACAGACCATGTAGGTATTCCCGGTGGAAAAGTTTACCTATATTTTTGCCATCTTTTTTCTTTCTTAATATGGGATATACTTATAGATGTAAGGGACAGGATGTCACTTACGTTGTGGCAGGATGCCAAAAAGAAAGGGGCCTTTGCAGGAGGCCCCTTTTTTTATATTTAATGTCCGGAAATCATTCAGACAAAAAAAGTAAAAAAAGGCGTTACCACAAATTACCACAATTGGTTGTTCGTTTTTAGGTCAGTGTTTTTCTTTGTTCACTTAAAATAGTTTCAATGCAGTTTACGGATTCTGAACTCAGACGGGTTGGCGTGATCAAGACTTAAATGTTCTCGCACTAAATTGGCCATCGTATGTCTCATGGTATGCATACCACTTGTCTGAGTAACAGTGCTTTGAAATGCTCGCTGATCTTCATGTCCCTGGTTTCGCCGGTCTTCGTGCCTTCTTTCATACTCACAAAGTATTTACCGATATAGACAGCAACGGCATCGCTAATCATGCACTTCCCAGTGCAAAGCAAGCTACTCACCACGGTGAATAGTTATGCATGGTGAATAACGCAAAGACTGGGAATTAGGTTGAGTTATGCATGGTGAGTAACTCGGCTTGCATAACTCATAGGTAAGTGGATGAAAAAATCGCTACTTATTGGCCCTGAAACGGGCTCGTCTTTGCACAATAGAGGAAATGGGTGTCACCTCTGAAGCTCATTACCAGGTCGTTTCTAGGAATTACAAAACTTTTTTTCATGAGCGAGAGGTGGAGGGGCGACCTCTCCCTAATCACTTGAAAAAGAATGTCAGCGTTTTTTATCCTGTGGGATTCTAGGTCAGGGATTTATCCGACTCCACTGCTATCACTGTAATAGTGAAAGACTGGTTGCTTTCTCCTGTAAGGGCAGTCCCCACGTCATCAAAAAAATGCTCACCCATCTTGGATTTCCGATCGAAGTGGTTGCACCCTCGCCACCTGGAGCACCACCAACTTTAAGTGCCGATCACTGGCATGCAGTAGACCAAAGAGTTTATGATGAAATTTTTGTAAATTAAGCCAGCAAAGAGGGCAGATCTACGTCCAAACTGCCAACAAAACAGCGCCTAATCCGTGAAATCTTAAGCAACTTTGATTTTTCCACATAAATTTCCGAAAAATTTCAACGGATAAGATTTATTCTACCACGATTGTGCCTTATACTGGCACTTATAGGGGAGTAAATGT
>CAYHRT010000021.1:0-27083 GCA_964359085.1 uncultured Bdellovibrio sp.
CGTGACGTTCACAGTACGCACTACGGAAGAATGTGTCCGGTTGAGACACCAGAAGGACCGAATATTGGTCTTATTACTTCTCTGGCAACCTTTGCAAAGGTTAGTGAATACGGGTTTATTGAAACGCCCTATCACGTCATTAACCAAGATCGTTCTATTTCAAAAGAGATTAAATATTTTTCCGCCTTCGAAGAAGAAGGAAAAATTATTGCCCAAAGAGACAAGGACTATATTAAAGGAGACAAGGTTTCTGGAGATCACGTCCCTGCGCGAAGAGTTGGGGAATTGGCGCTCGTTACCGCCGATGAAGTGGATTTACTGGACGTTGCTCCAACACAAATGATTTCTATCGCAACATCATTGATTCCGTTCCTAGAACATGACGATGCCAACAGGGCCTTGATGGGTTCGAACATGATGAGGCAAGCCGTGCCTGTTGTAAGAACGGACGCTCCGATAGTGGGTACCGGTATCGAGCGAGTCATCGCCTCCGATTCAGGTGCTGTACTTACAGCAAAAGAAGACGGGAAAGTTATTTTTGTCGATTCAAATCGAATTGTTATTCAGCGAGATAAATTCAAGGAAGGTGAGTCTGGCGTCGATTTTTATAAATTGATTAAATATCAGAGAACTAACCAGAACACTTGTAATAACCAACGAGCGCTTGTTAAGGAAGGCGATATCGTAAAAAAGGGTATGGTGATTGCTGATGGCCCTGCCACGCAGTTTGGAGATTTGGCCCTTGGTCAGAATGTGCTCGTCGCATTCATGCCATGGGGAGGCTACAACTATGAAGATTCAATTCTCATTAACGAGCATATCTTGGCGAAAGATATCTTCACTTCCATACATATTGAGAGTTTTGAAATTGAGGCCCGTGATACGAAATTAGGCAAAGAAGAAATTACGCGGGATATGCCCAACGTCAGCGAAGAGGCGCTGCGAGATCTTGATGATGCAGGCATCATTCGTATTGGTGCCATTGTAAGGCCAGGTGATATTCTAGTCGGTAAGATTACCCCCAAAGGCGAAACTCAACTTTCGCCAGAGGAAAAGCTGCTTAAGGCCATTTTTGGTGATAAGGCCGGTGACGTAAAAGATACTTCTCTTCGATCTCCTTCCCATGTTCGTGGCACAGTGATTGATGCCCGAGTGTATACACGTGAAGGGGTTGAGCTGGATCCACGTTCTAAGGAAATTATAGATCGTGAGACGACTTTAATTAGACGAGACGAGCGCATTGAAATTAAGGCGATTCAGTCTTCATCAATTATGCACATTACGAAGCTGCTTAAAGGGCATAAGACTACGGATAAGCTGATTTCAGAAGATGGATCTACCGAGTTGCTACCTAAAGGTTCCGATTTAACGGTAGAAGCCTTGCAGAAAATTCCTTTTGAATTGATTGGGTATATACCGCTTGAAGCTTCCTTAGAAGAGCGTTTGAGCGAATATTTTGCTGAAGTTCGAAATCGGATTAATCGTGTTCGTACAAAGGCGAATGAAGAAATTGCGCGATTGCACCGTGGGGATGAACTTCCCCCTGGCGTCATAAAAAAGGTAATCATCTACATTGCCATTAAACGTAAATTGCAAGCAGGTGATAAGATGGCCGGAAGGCATGGAAACAAGGGTGTTATTTCTAATGTTTTGCCCGCAGAAGATATGCCTTATTTGGCAGATGGTACACCCGTTGATCTCGTCTTAAATCCACTCGGTGTTCCTTCACGGATGAATATTGGGCAGTTGCTTGAATTACATTTGGGGTGGGCAGGTAGAGGTTTGGGCGAGAAAATAAAAGTCTTATTGGAGGAACAGCGCGAACTTCATGAGTTGCGCGATTTTATTCACAAGATTTATAAAACTGATGAAGTCAAAGAATGGTTAAAGAAAGCTTCAGATGCGAAGGTTCGTGATGTGGCCCAAGTCCTCACAACAGGTGTGCGATTTTCTTCTACCGTTTTTGATGGTGCCAAGGAAAAAGATATTGAAGAAATGTTGAAATTGGCTGATCTAGATCCAAGTGGGAAAACAACATTGTTTGATGGCATTACGGGTGATGCTTTTGCTGAAGAGGTTACAGTTGGAGCAATGTATATGCTGAAACTGCACCATCTCGTTGACGAAAAGATTCATGCACGTTCTACCGGGCCATATTCATTAGTCACCCAGCAGCCACTCGGTGGCAAGGCCCAGTTTGGTGGACAGCGTCTTGGGGAAATGGAAGTTTGGGCACTTGAAGCCTACGGAGCGGCGTACACACTGCAAGAATTTCTCACCGTAAAATCTGACGACGTTATTGGGCGAACTAGGATGTATGAATCCATAGTAAAAGGGGAACAGGTTTTAGAGCCTGGGTTGCCAGAGTCCTTTAATGTTCTTATTAGAGAACTCCAGGCCCTTTGCCTAGACATTAAGTTGGATGAAAACACCGAAGCAGAAGTATTAAATTAGTAACGTTTTTTAAGAGGTAATAAACATGAAAGACCTTCTTAACTTTTTTGATAAACCTAAAGATCCAATTAGTGTAGAGGCCGTCTCAATTAAGATGGCTTCTCCAGACACAATTCGTGAATGGTCTTTTGGTGAGGTCAAGAAACCTGAGACAATCAACTATCGTACCTTTAAACCAGAAAGAGATGGTTTATTTTGTGCCAAAATTTTTGGGCCCATAAAAGATTACGAATGTATTTGCGGAAAATACAAACGGATGAAACATCGCGGAGTAGTGTGCGAAAAATGCGGAGTAGAAGTCACTCTCTCCAAAGTACGCCGCGAGCGTTGTGGTCACATTGAGTTGGCCACACCTGTGGCGCATATCTGGTTTTTGCGATCACTGCCTTCCCGCCTTGGAGCTCTCTTGAATTTAAGTTTGAAAGAACTTGAAAAAGTGCTCTATTATGAGGCTTATATTGTTACTAAATCCGTTACAAATGATGCTGAAGCCGGATTGGAAGTTGGTCGAGTAATTTCTGAGCAGCAATATTTTGAATTGAAAGAAGCAGGGGTTGATTTTGAAGCAGGGATGGGGGGAACAACCATTAAAGACCTGCTTAAGAAAATTGATATTGACCTTGAGAATAAAAATCTGCGCAAAGGACTTCAAGCAGCAACAACAGAAGTTGTGCGCGCAAAGTTGATTAAACGTCTGAAGGTTGTTGAAAGCATCATGGATTCAGGCAACCGTCCTGATTGGTTCATGATGGATGTTATCCCTATTTTACCACCTGATCTGCGACCGCTTGTTCCTTTGGAGGCAGGCAGATTTGCCACTTCAGACTTGAATGATTTGTATCGTCGAGTCATCAATCGTAATAATCGTTTGAAAAGATTAAAAGAATTAAATGCGCCTGAAATTATTATTCGAAATGAAAGACGAATGCTTCAAGAGGCGGTTGATGCTCTGTTTGATAATGGTCGTCGCGGCAAGGTATTCACGGGTGCGAACAAGCGCCCCTTGCGTTCACTTTCTGATATGCTAAAAGGGAAGCAGGGGCGTTTCCGTCAAAACTTGCTCGGTAAACGCGTCGATTATTCCGGTCGTTCGGTTATTGTTGTTGGACCTAGTTTGCGTCTGCACCAGTGTGGTCTTCCAAAATTAATGGCACTCGAGTTGTTTAAACCATTTATCTATAACAGACTTATTGATAAAGGCCATTGCACTACAATTAAAGTGGCTAAACGCATGGTGGATCAACAGAAACAAGAAGTGTGGGATATTTTAGAAGAAGTTGTTCAGGAACATCCCGTACTGCTCAACCGCGCACCGACTCTGCACCGCTTGGGGATTCAAGCTTTTGAACCCATCCTTATTGAAGGAAAAGCAATTCAGCTGCATCCTCTCGTCTGTACGGCATTCAATGCTGACTTTGACGGGGACCAGATGGCCGTCCACGTTCCTTTGTCTTTAGAAGCACAAGTTGAGTGTCGTGTTCTTGCCATGTCAACTAACAATATTTTGTCACCTAAAGACGGAACTCCTATTATTGTTCCTACTCAAGATATTGTCCTTGGTCTTTATTACATGACTCGCCCACGTCCTTTCGCTCGTGGATACGGAAACGTTTATTCCAGTAAGGAAGAGGCTCAGTTTGCGTATCATACAGGGAAGCTACACTTGCAAGCGCCCGTAAAAATCCGTATTGAAGGCAAGCTAATTGAGACGACCGTCGGACGCACCTTTGTATACGACGTTATTCCCAAATGCCTCAAGTACGCTGATATCAATAAAATTTTAGATAAGAAATCCATTAGTAAGTTAATTGATCTTGCTTATCGTGTTGGAACAGAGAAAGAGACTGTGTTGTTGGCCGACTCAATAATGCGCCTTGGTTTTGAATACGCCACCAAGGCCGGTATTTCAGTCAATATTAAGGACATGATCATACCTGAAGAGAAAGTTAAAATCGTTAATGATGCCTATAAGGAAGTTGATAAGATCACTGACGAATATAACGAGGGCTCGATTACTAACGGCGAACGTTACAATAAGATCGTCGACGTTTGGGCCCAGACCAACGAGAAACTTACTAAAGTTATGATCCAGAGAATTTCTACTGACATGTTCAGTAATGAAAAGGGAGATACTTTAACCGCACCATCTTTTAACTCATTATTTATGATGGCCGATTCGGGAGCTCGAGGATCTACTACGCAAATGCGGCAATTGGCCGGTATGCGGGGTCTTATGGCCAAGCCAAGTGGTGAGATTATTGAAACTCCTATTACCTCCAACTTCCGTGAGGGACTTTCAGTTCTCCAGTACTTCGCTTCTACCCATGGTGCCAGAAAGGGCCTTGCGGATACAGCGCTAAAAACCGCTAACTCAGGATATTTAACCAGACGCCTTGTGGATGTCGCGCAAGATGGGATTATTCGTTCCTTTGATTGTAATGGTCAGGATGGCATTATTCTCCACTCCAGAATCGAGGGTGGTGATGTTGTAGAACATGTTGCCGATCGAGCCATGGGGCGCGTAACGGCAACTCCTGTAATGAATGCCAAGGGTGAAGAGGTTTTTCCCCGCAATCAACTTCTAACCGAGCGAGAAAATGCAGTATTAAAGGAACAGTCGATTGACCAAATTAAAGTCCGTTCAGTATTGACCTGTACAGAACGCTACGGTTTCTGTGCCATGTGTTTCGGTCGCGATCTCGCCCGTGGTGGATTAGTTTGTAATGGCGAGACAGTTGGAGTTATTGCCGCACAATCGATTGGTGAACCAGGTACTCAGTTAACAATGCGTACGTTCCACGTTGGTGGAACGGCTGCTTTTGCCGGAACGCAAGTTAATAAAAGTGAGGCCCGCACTGCTGGCGTGATTCATTTTGACAATGTTCAAACGGTTGTGACCCCTGAGGGACAATCCATTATCATGAATAAAATTGGTGAAATTGTTGTAAAGAACGCGCAGGGCGTAGAAAAGGAAAGATACAAGGCCGCCTACGGTGCGGTGCTAATGTTTAAAGAAGGACAGAGTGTCAGCGTTGGTGAAACCATTATGGAATGGGACCCATATTCTCAGCCTATTCTAACTGAAGCCAGTGGCCATGTTAAATTCGAAGACCTCATCTCTGGTGCCACGGTGAGTGAACAGGTAGATGCGGTGACTGGTCTTACTCATAGGGTGGTCATTGAATCTAAGGATACGGCCCTTCAGCCTCGACTTGTTGTCGTTGATGAAAAGGGTAAGCCTGTGAATATTGCTGGTACCAAACGTACAGCGAGTTACCGTCTACCCCTCGGAGCGCATATCATAGTGACTGATGGTGATCCAATTAATATAGGGACAGCGATAGCTAAAGTTCAGCGTGAGACCACAAAGACTAAAGACATTACCGGAGGTCTGCCACGAGTGGCTGAGCTTTTTGAAGCACGCAAACCCTCAAATTCTGCACAGATTGCTGATATTTCCGGAACCATAGAGTTCGGCCCTGAGTTGCGTGGTACGCGTAAGATTATCATTCGCCCTGAAAATGGTGCTGAGCCAGTCATCTACTCCGTCCCTAAGGGGAGATATGTGATCGTAAACGAGGGGGATTATATTCGTCCTGGGGAAGCCATTATGGATGGCCCAAGTAATCCTCATGACATCTTGCGTGTTCTGGGTGTGAAGGCCTTAGCCAACTACATCGTTAATGAGATCCAGGAGGTTTACAGGCTCCAAGGCGTTAAAATTGATGACAAACACATTGAAGTCATCGTGAGTCAAATGCTTAAAAAAGTTGAAGTAACTGAACCAGGTGATTCATGTTTTATTGTGGGCGACACCGTAACTAAAGGCGAATTGGCGGCTGAAAATGAAAGATTGGTAGCCGCTGGTCAAGCCCCAGCAGAAGCGAGGTCTATGTTGCTTGGTATTACCAAGGCATCATTGACTACTGAATCATTTATTTCTGCAGCTTCATTTCAAGAGACCACCAAAGTTCTTACACAGGCAGCACTTGAAGGTAAGAAGGATAAGTTGCGGGGCCTTAAAGAAAACGTTATTATGGGCCGCCTAATTCCAGCTGGTACAGGTATTCCAAAATATCGTGACTACGAAGCAGTAGCAATTGTGGAAGAAGATGAATTGGCGACGAAGATAAACGCCCAGATTTAAAAATTTGTTGTGATAATTGGGTGGCCATGTTAGACACCCAAATGACACCGAAGTAGATACTAAAATTGATATAGATTGATATAGAGTAGAAAGTTAAGTAAAGGGAGCACAGTCAATGCCAACTATAAATCAGTTGATTCGAAGTGGTAGAACAGACAAGGAAGTTAAAACAAAGTCGCCTGCACTAAAATCGTGTCCGCAAAAACGGGGAGTATGTACACGAGTATATACGACGACACCGAAGAAACCGAACTCGGCACTTCGTAAAGTTTGCAAAGTAAAATTGACGAGCGGCTATGAAGTAATTTCATATATCGGTGGTGAAGGACATAATTTGCAAGAGCACTCGATCGTGCTTATCCGTGGCGGTCGTGTAAAAGACCTTCCAGGTGTTCGTTACCATACGATTCGTGGCGCTTTAGATGCTACAGGTGTTGAAAAGCGCAGAAAATCCCGTTCAAAGTATGGTGCTAAACGTCCTAAGGCATAGTTTATTAACCACTTGCTGGTTTCTATTGCGATGATGGAAGCTGGGAGAGTAAGTCGCCATTGATCTGGATTTAATCCAGCGGGGACTGAAAGAGGAGAGAGGCAATGAGCAGAAAACACCGCGCATCCGTTCGAGAAGTTCTTCCTGACCCTAAGTATCAGGAAATCCTAATTACAAAATTTGTGAATTGTTTAATGGTAGGTGGAAAAAAGGCCATTGCAGAAACGATTTTTTATGGGGCCCTTGAACTCGTAGAGCAAAAAACCAATGAAGAACCGTTGAAAACTTTTAAGAAGGCGCTGTCCAACGTTAAGCCTGCTGTGGAAGTAAAATCCCGCAGAATTGGCGGTGCGACATATCAAATTCCAGTTGAGGTGCGTACAAACCGAAGACAATCCTTGGCCATCCGTTGGATTCGTGACTATGCACGTGTACGCTCAGGCAAAACGATGGTTGAAAAGTTGGCAGATGAAATCATCGATGCCGCCAATAATCGTGGTGGTGCTGTTAAAAAACGTGAAGATGTTTATAAAATGGCTGAAGCCAACAAGGCCTTTGCCCATCTCAAGTGGTAATTTTCATTTTTCTATAAATCATTTATGATAAATGCCTCTACATGATAGAGGCATTTTATTTGATTTCCGCTAGAATGGAACATGAAAACTCAGAATGAAATTCATAATATCAGAAACATCGGTATCATGGCCCATATTGACGCTGGCAAAACGACAACGACAGAGAGGATTCTTTTTTATACTGGAAAGAACTATAAAATGGGTGAAGTCCATGATGGTACGGCCACCATGGATTGGATGGTTCAAGAGCAAGAACGAGGGATTACGATTACTTCTGCTGCGACGACCTGCCAATGGCAAAAAAAAATTATTAATATTATTGATACTCCCGGGCATGTGGATTTTACAATAGAAGTAGAAAGATCCCTACGAGTGTTGGATGGCGCAGTGGGTGTGTTCGATGCCGTATCGGGAGTTGAACCCCAATCTGAAACAGTATGGTCACAGGCCGATAAATACAATGTTCCACGTTTGGCCTTTGTAAATAAGATGGATCGTGCGGGAGCAGATTTTCAAAATTGTATTGATGAAATTCGAGAGAAATTGGGTAAAAAAGCCAATGCTATTCAACTGCCAATTGGTGCTGAAGAGAAATTTAGAGGACTGGTCGATCTTGTTAAGATGAAGGCCATTTTTTTTAAAGAGGAAGATTTAGGTTGTTCGATGATGGAGCAGGAAATTCCTCGAGAGATGTTGGAAGATACTCAAAAATATCGCGAAGAACTCATCAGTGCTATTGCTGATTACGATGACATGTTAGCTGAAAAATATTTGAATGCTGAAACTCCCACTCAAAGTGAAATTCAGGCGGCGATTCGTAAGGCCGTTATCAAGCATAACTTTATACCGGTATTATGTGGTTCTGCCTTCAAAAATAAGGGCATCCAACCGCTTCTAGATGCGATTGTTGATTACCTGCCATCTCCTATTGACCGCGGAGAAATTCAGGGACACAACACTAAAGATTTTGAAAAGCTGGAAAAGCGGCAACCTCTTTCCGATGAAGTATTTAGTGGTATAGCATTTAAGATAGCTTCAGATCCTTTCGTTGGAAGTTTGACGTTTGTGCGCATTTACTCTGGAGAATTAAAAGTTGGCGCGACGATCTTTAACCCGCTTAAAAAAAAGCGAGAGCGGGTTCAAAAAATTCTCCAAATGCATGCCAATAAGAGGACAGAACTTGAGGAAGCAAGCGCTGGTGAAATTGTTGCTCTGGCAGGTCTCAAAATAACCACAACGGGTGAAACACTTTGTTTGGAACATCGACCAATTATCTATGATCTCATGGAATTTCCTGAGTCAGTTATCTCTGTCGCAATTGAGCCAAAAACAAGTATAGATGAGAAAAAATTACTGAGCGTTTTAGATCAGCTAAAGATTGAAGACCCATCTTTCAATTTCAAGTATAATTCCGAAACTGGACAGCTGCTGATCTTTGGAATGGGAGAACTTCATCTAGAGATTATGGCTGATCGGATTCATCGAGATTTTGGAGTCGGCATCAATGTTGGAAAACCTCAAGTTTCATATAGAGAAGGAATTAAATCAAATGCGGTAGGTGAGCATACATTTGAAAAAGAGATTAATGGCAAACTTCAGTACGGCCACTGTGTTATTCAAGTAGAACCATACGACTATCAAGCTGGGGTATTATTTGAATCTGCAGTCTCTAAGCGCGACTTGTCACAAGAAATATTAGAGGCCATTAAAAAGTCGATATTTGATACAGCTCCAGGCGGCTGTAGGGCGGGATATCCATTTATAAATATTAAAGCCACTCTTCTCAAGGCCAATTATAAAGAAATGGAAAGTTCCTCTCTTGGCTATGTCATTGCTTCAGCAAATGCTTTCAAGACAGCTTGTGAAGCAGCAGGTTTTGTGATGTTTGAGCCGTTTATGGCCTTAGAAGTTGTGACGCCATGCGAATTCTCTGGAGAGGTCATAGCTCACATAAATATGAAAAGAGGCCATGTGGTTGGAATAGAGTCGAAAAATAACAAAGAGGTTATCAAAGCGGAAGTGCCATTGAGTGAAATGTTTGGTTATAGTACTGACTTACGATCCGCTACTCAGGGACGTGCTAGCTTTACTCTGGCCTTTCATCACTATGAGCCGATGGACCTTAACTTAACCAAGAAAGTTCTAGAGTCTAAAGGTATCTGCCTCTAAGACCAAAGCCATGGATAGCCGGCAACAATTATAAAGAGTTGACAAAGGGCCGCAATACAAATAAATATTTGCATTCAATTTTGCCAAAAAAATGGGACGTTATTAGATGAAAGCTACAAGATTAAGAATAAAGCTGCGTGCCTACGATCATAAATTACTTGATAATTCTGTAAATGAAATTGTGCAGACTGCGAAGGAAACAGGTGCTCGCGTCGCTGGTCCAATTCCATTACCTACTGAAATTAACAAATTTACTGTATTGCGCTCTCCGCATATCGACAAGAAATCACGAGAGCAGTTTGAAATGAGAACTCATAAGAGGTTAATTGATATTTTAGATCCTACTCAGCAGACCATTGATAGTCTGATGAAACTCGACCTTTCGTCTGGCGTGGATGTAGAAATCAAGTATTAGTTTACTGAGTTTTCACATAGTGAGAACTCAGATGTATTAAGCATAATAACCATGCATGCATCCCTTAGTTTAAGGGTGATGCTGTGGAGGAAGAATGGCCCCAGATCAAAAAGCTGCAGCCGAGTCTGTAGCAGTTGGAACAGAGAAGAAAGTCGTTAATTTATCTTCATTCTACGGACAAAAAGCCGGCATGACGAGAATTTTTGATGAGCATGGCAATCATGTTCCCGTTACCGTCATCAAACTCGTTCCTAATCATATTGCTCAGGTGAAGACCAAAGAGAAAGATGGTTATAATGCCTATCAACTTGCTTATTATGAAAAGCGCGAGAAGCTTGTGCCACAACCGATGGTAGGGCATCTCAAAAAAGCGCAGGTCGCTCCAGTTTTTACTCTCCTCTCAGAACTTAAGGTAGACAGTACTGATCCTGCAGCTCTAGGGGGGAAAATCGGATATGAGCACTTTAAATCCTCAGTCTATGTCGATGTAACGGGGATGACAAAGGGTAAAGGTTTTCAGGGCGTAATGAAGCGTTTTAATTTCGCGGGTGGACCTGCCGCACATGGGTCTATGTTTCATCGCCGTCCGGGTTCTATTGGAAATCGTGCATCTCCGGGGCGTGTATTTAAATTAAAAAAATTACCAGGTCATATGGGTGATTTGGTGCAGACGGTGCAAAATTTGATGATCGTTGAAGTGAATCTTGACAAGGGATATATGCTTATTAGGGGTTCAGTTCCAGGATCGAAAAGTGGTTTTGTGAGAGTATCCAAGGCCATCAAAAAAGCGCACGAATAGGCGTGGGGATTATTTAAGAGATTAGAGGGTGGACTATGGCGGAATTAAATGTTTTGAATAGTAAATTTGATGCAGCTGGAAAATTGGAAACGCTAGTGAGTCTTACACCGGAAGACATCAATGTGGCGGTTATTCACCAAGTTGTGAAAGCGACATTGGCAAGTCGGCGTCAAGGGAACGCCTCTGTAAAATGTAAAGCGCTGGTTGCAGGTGGCGGAAAGAAGCCCTTTAAGCAAAAGGGAACGGGAAATGCAAGACAGGGGAGTAATCGCTCACCCTTGATGCCAGGTGGGGGATCGTCGTTTGGTCCACAACCGCGATCATATGAGCAAAAAATAAATAAGAAAACTATGCTTGGTGCTATTCACTCAGTATTAGCGGACAAGTTTCAAGCAGGTAAGTTGACCGTTGTAAGCGAATTGCAGAGCACAGGCAAAACAAAAGAGATGTTTAATCTTTTAAGCAAGAAAGGTTTGCTACCGGGCTTAGTGGTAACCGATTCAAAGGATTCGTTAGCATTAAGGGCTTGCCGAAATTTTTCCAATGCAAAAGCGGTTCATGTTGATGGATTTAGTGTTTATGAAGCAATCAAATTTGAGAATTTGATTATTGAAAAGAAAGCATTAGAAACGTTACTCACAAAGTTGGTGTGATATGTCTCAGTTAGAAAGTGTTTTATTAAAGCCTCTAATTACAGAGAAAGCGACCAAAGCGACTGAAAAGTCTAATCGTTATGGGTTTGTTGTAGCAGAGTGGGCCACGAAAACCCAGATTAAGAAAGCGGTAGAAAAACTTTACGATGTTAAAGTTCTAAAAGTTGCGACGATTACCCTTCCAGGGAAGCATCGACGTTTTGGCGCACATGCGTATAAGAGTTCTTTTCGAAAACGGGCCCTAGTTCAGCTAGGAGAAGGCCAGCGAATTGAATTCTTTAAAGGTGTATAGGGAGTTTTATCATGAGTATTAAAAAGTATAGTCCCACCACCCCTTGTAGAAGATATATGACGACAATTGCCTCGTCAGAGTTTACTAAGGGTGTGGAAATTCCGAAGAGATTGATTACAGCAAAAAAATCAAAATTTGCACGTAACCATTTTGGGCGTATTACCACTCGCCATCAGGGAGGCGGACATAAACAACTTTATCGTGTCATTGATTTTAAACGCAACAAATTGAATATTTCTGCCAAAGTAGATGCCATTTGCTATGACCACAATAGAACATGTCACATTGCTCTTCTTACATATCTGGATGGGGATAAGAGTTTTATTCTCGCCCCGCAAGGTTTGAAAGTTGGAGATGTCGTTGTTAGTTCAGACGATGCGGACATTAAGGTCGGGAATTCAAAACAACTTAAAGATATCCCGATTGGTACACTGGTGCATAACGTTGAAATGTATCCAGGTGCGGGCGGACAAATGGCCCGTTCGGCTGGTTCTTATGTTCAAGTAATGGCTAAAGAAGGTGAGTATGTTCTTCTTAGAGTTCCTTCCGGTGAGCTGAGAAAAGTCAAACCAGAATGTCGTGCAACGATTGGGCAAGTAGGTAATCTTGATCACGAAAATATTGTGATTGGTAAAGCTGGACGTAGTCGTCATCTTGGTATTCGTCCAGGTGTTCGCGGTGTGGCCCAAAACCCGATTGACCATCCGCTTGGTGGTGGTGAGGGGCGTACTTCTGGTGGCCGTCATCCTGTGACACCATGGGGACAACCGACGAGAGGATATAAAACACGTCGGAATAAACGTACTGATAAATATATTGTAAAACGCAGGAAATAGTTATTGAGGTTTAGGAGAGAACGTATATGTCTAGATCTTTAAAAAAAGGCCCATTTGTAAGTTTTAAGTTGATGCGTAAGGTGATTGCGCTTCAAGGAGAGAAAAATAAGGCAGGCAAAGTTATTAAGACCTGGTCAAGGGCAACAACCATTGTTCCTGAGTTTATTGGCATTACATTTGCCGTTCACAATGGAAAAAAGTTTATCCCTGTTTATGTCACGGATAACATGATTGGACACAAGCTGGGCGAATTTTCACATACACGTCAGTTCCATGGTCATACCGCTGCTTCTGATAAGAAAGTGGAAAAACCAGCAGAGTAAGATTGAAAGGGGATTATTATGTCTATCATAGTGAAGAGCAACAAGATTGGAATTGGCCCACAAAAGGTGCGCCAGGTTTGCGATCTAGTAAGGGATAAAAAGGTTTCTGAGGCCCTAAAGGTTCTGCGTTTTTGTCAAAAGCGAGAGATTGCTATCGTTTTGACTAAACTGTTGAACAGTGGGTTGGCCATTGCTCAGGGAACTCAGAAATATGATCTCGAAAACTTGGTAATTGGCACTATCTATGCTAATGAGGGCCCGATGCTCAAAAGAATTCAGGCGAGAGCACAGGGGCGTGCTTACCGAATTAGGAAACGAAGTTCACATGTGTATGTTGAACTAAAAGAAGCTTAATAAGGAATAGGAATAAGGAAGGGATAATGGGGCAGAAAGTAAATCCGTATGGTCTAAGATTGGGGTACATTAAAACCTGGCATTCAAATTGGTATGCAAAGCAAGGTTATGCCAATGCACTTCATGAAGATTTAGCAATTCGGAAGTTCATCGAAGAAACCATGAAGAATGCTGCTGTATCGAAGACAGAGATTTCTAGGACATCCGATCAGATTAAAGTAACCGTTTACACAGCAAGGCCTGGTGTCGCGATAGGTAAAAAAGGTACAGGTATCGACAAGATTAGAGCGGAACTAAAAAAAGTAGGTAAAGGCAATGTGATCTTTAATATTGCAGAAGTAAAAAGACCGGATGCTGACGCAAAACTAATTGCTGAAAATATTGCACAACAGTTGGAAAAACGTGTGGCATTCCGAAGGGCCATGAAAAAAGTGATGCAAGCAGCATTTCGCGCTGGAGTTAAGGGAATTAAGGTGAAGGTTTCTGGTCGTCTAGGTGGCGCTGATATGGCCAGAGTTGAAGGATATTCGGAACGAAAAGTTCCTTTGCATACCTTGCGAGCAGATATCGATTACAACGTAGCTACAGCTCAAACGACCTATGGCGCTATCGGAGTAAAGGTGTGGGTGTATAGGGGTGAAATTTATCAATAGAGTTTAGCGCAAGGGTTTGTCGTAAGATTTTATGAGGGTTAAGCGGATTAATTGAGGAAAGCATATGTTAAGTCCTAAAAAAGTAAAGTGGAGAAAGCATCAAAAGGGCCGCAATAGAGGAAGGGCCAAGGGCGGGAATACTTTATTTTATGGTGATTATGGTCTTCAGGCACTAGTTCCTGGTTTTGTGACAAATCGCCAAATTGAAGCTGCTCGTATTGCGATGACTAGATCTATTAAAAGGGGTGGGCAAGTTTGGATCAGAATTTTCCCTGATAAAGTTCTGACTAAGAAGCCTGCGGAAGTGCGAATGGGCTCCGGGAAAGGTTCTCCTGAGAGTTGGGTCGCAGTCATTAAACCAGGTCGTATCTTGTTTGAGATTAAACATACAGACGGGCAGTCGAGTGTAGAAGCCTTAAAACTAGCGAAGTATAAGTTATCGGTAAAAACAAAGATTGTGAAAGCAGAATTGGCATCTGCTCCAGTGACAAGTGGTGCTCAAGCTAAAGAAGCTGAGTGATTAGGAGTATAAAATGTTAGAGCAACAAGATATTAAAAAGATGGATTTGAAGGCGTTGGATAGCAAGGTTGCAGATTTGCAGAAGCAATTGTTTGATATGAATATGCAAAGATTTACTTCAGGTCTTACGAAGCCACACCTGAAGAAGGAATTACGTACGACGGTTGCACGACTTTTAACTGAAAGAACGGCGAAATTAAAAAAATAAAGTGGGTTGAGCCATGAGTGATGTAGCGAAGTTTAAGAGAAAATTAGAAGGAACAGTGGTAAGTGACAAAACAGCCAAGACCATTGTTGTGTCGGTTACACGGCGATTTAAGCATGGTGATTACGGAAAGTTTGTAAATCAAACCAAGAAATACCATGCCCATGATGAAAACAAGACTGCCAAGACGGGGGACAAGGTTGTCATCATTGAGTCTCGTCCTTTCTCAGCATTAAAGAGATGGGAACTATTTACGGTAGTAAAATAATTAAGGCGTGCGGAGTAGCATATGATTCAAATGCAAACAAATCTTGAAGTAGCTGATAATAGCGGAGCGCGAACAGCCACTTGTATTAAGGTGCTGGGTGGATCCAAGAGGGTCTCTGCGGGTGTTGGCGATATTATTGTTGTTGCCATTCAACAGGTACAGGCCGGTGGCAAAATTAAAAAGGGTGAAGTCAAAAAAGGCGTAATTGTCAGAACGACTTTTCCAATACGTCGCGAAGATGGTTCTTACATTACATTTGATTCAAATGGCGTTGTTTTGTTGGGTCCTGATAATGAGCCACTTGGGACTCGTATTTTTGGGCCAGTGGCAAGAGAGTTGCGAGCGAAAAATTTTACGAAAATCTGTTCGCTTGCACCAGAAGTTCTTTAATTAGGTTGAGGGTTTTATGCAAAAGTTGAAGATTAATGATGAGGTGCTAGTTCGAAGTGGTCGGGATAAAGGAAAAAGAGGACTCATCTTGAAGCTTGATTATAAAAATGGTCGTGTACTTGTGAAAGGGGTAAACCTTCGGAAAAAAGCAATGCGCCCATCCCAAGCCAATCCCAATGGTGGTTTTGTTGAAGCTGAAAGATCTGTTGCGATAAGTACCGTAGGTATAGTGAGCCCAAAGTCGCAAAAAGCTGGCCGTGTAAAGATCGCTAGTCAGAGTGGGAAAAAAGTTAGAGTTCTCGTTAAATGTGGATCTGCGTTGAAATAAAATGAGGCGTATATGAAAAGTAGACTGAACGAAAGGTACGATAAGGAAATTAGGCGCGAGATGATGACCAAATTTGGGTATAAGAATATTCATCAAGCACCTAAGCTGGAAAAGATAATAGTGAATTGCTGCACGCGCGAGGCAGTAAGTAATTCCAAAGTTGTCGATTCCATTATCAGTGACCTGGCGACTATTACAGGTCAGAAGCCAGTTGTTGCGAGAGCGAAAAAATCTATTGCCACTTTTAAGTTGCGCGAAGGACAAGCTATTGGTGCATCAGTTACTTTGCGTGGAAAAATAATGTATGAATTTCTGGATAGGTTAATTTCGGTATCTCTGCCAAGGGTTCGAGACTTTCGCGGGATTTCACCGCGGGCATTCGACGGTCGTGGTAATTATACTTTGGGCATGAAAGAACAAATTATTTTTCCAGAAATCAACTATGATAAAATTGATGCAGTTCGTGGTTTGGGTATTTGTATTGTTACAACGGCAACATCAGATGAAGAAGGGCGTGAGTTGCTAACCCGTTTTGGGATGCCTTTTAGGGCAAATTAACTAGCAAACGGAGTGCTAATAGGAGTGCTGAGTCATGGCAAAGCTTTCAACGATCGTAAAGAATGAGCGCAGAAAAAAACTAGCGGAGAAGTATAAGACAAGACGTGAAGATCTTCGTCTGCGAGCAAAAAATGTGAAGCTTTCTGAGGATGAAAGAATACAGGCACAGATTGGTTTGCAGAAGCTTCCGAGGAACTCGGCCAAAATAAGAGTACGCAACCGATGCGCACTCACTGGAAGACCTCGCGGCTACTATAGAACATTTCGGCTCTGTCGTATTAAATTCAGGGAATTGGCACTTACTGGAATGTTGCCAGGTGTAACTAAGTCTAGTTGGTAATTTTGTTAGGAGATTTAATTTTATGATGACTGATCCATTGGCAGATATGTTGACTCGAATTCGGAACGCAGTAAGAGCGGGCAAAGATAGGGTGGAGTTTCCTGCAAGCAAGCTGAAGGCCAATGTTTGTAAGATTCTGAAGGAAGAGGGTTACATTAGATCTTTCAAAATTATTGCTAAAGGCGATGCTGAAATAAATTTAAAGGTTTTATTGAAGGAAGATGCAATTCAGGGATTAGAACGAATTTCTACTCCTGGTCTGCGCCGGTATTCGAGCTATAAAGAAGTTCCGAGGGTACTCAGTGGACTTGGTATTTCAATATTGTCCACGTCGAAAGGTGTGGTGTCCTCACGTGAAGCAAAGAAGTTGAAAACTGGTGGCGAAATTATCTGTAATGTTTGGTGATTTATATTGAGAGGCAATTATGTCGCGGATTGGAAAAAAACCAATTGGTTTACCTGAGAAGGTTGAAGTGAAAATTAATAAATTGAATGTCTCAGTGAAGGGCCCAAAAGGGCAGATGTCATACACATTCAACCCGCTTGTTTCAATTAAATTGGAAGGCAAGATTTTGCAGGTACTTCCCATAAAGAAAACGAAGGAAGCCAGTATCCAGTGGGGAACAGCACGGACCTTATTGCATAACATGGTATTTGGTGTAAGCACTGGGTTTATGAAGGCCCTGGAGTTTAATGGTGTTGGTTATAAGGCAGCCGTGAAAGGCGATGTCCTTACTCTGAACTTGGGGCACTCCCACGCAATTGACTATAAGCTACCTAAGGGTATTGAAGCGAAAATAAATAAAAATCAAGTAGAAATCTATGGCTGTGACAGAGAATTGGTTGGCTTCGTTGCGGCCAAGGTTCGTTCATTTAGACCACCAGAGCCTTATAAGGGCAAAGGTTTGAAATATCTTGATGAAGTGATCGTAAGAAAGGCAGGTAAGGCTGCAGCCAAGGCTAAATAGTTAATGAGAAGTGCTTAAGGGTTTTGAGCGATTTGATCTATTTGATCTAAAGATGGGATGAGTTATGAGAAAACCAAAAGAAAGAATTCAAAATGCATCGCTTGCAAGGCGAGTTCGTCGAAAGCTAGTGATTCGTAAAACCGTGATTGGTTCTGCAGAAAGGCCTCGGCTTTGTTTTAACAAGTCAAATGCGAATCTTTTTGTGCAAGTGATTGACGATAGCGCTGCGCGCACTCTGTTCGCCATTAAAACTTTCGGTAAAAATGCGCCGGTTGCCGGCAGCAATAAAGAAGCAGCGGTTGTGCTTGGGAAGGAAATAGGCAAAGAGCTTAGCAAAAGAAAAATAAGCGCTATTGTATTTGATAGAAATGGCTATAAGTATACAGGTGTAGTGGCTGCATTAGCCAATGCAGTTCGAGAGGCAGGAATTCAATTCTAATAATTTTCGTGGGGAAAACTGATGAGCAGCGACGAAGTAAAAAAAGAACAAAGTGAACAAGATGATGCTACCGCTGGTGACGAGAAAAGTTCTGCGGGCGAAAAAGCGAAATATCCTAAAAAACGCATTCAGGTTAAGAAGAAACAAGCCACTGTGAATCCTGATATTGAAGAGCGTGTTGTGGCCGTGAATCGCGTCGCCAAAGTTGTGAAAGGTGGTCGTCGATTTTCATTCTCGGCCCTTATGATTGTAGGAGATAAGAAAGGAAGTGTCGGTTTTGGCTTAGGCAAAGCAAACGAAGTTCCAGAAGCGATTCGAAAGGCAATTCAGGCCGCTCACCGAAATATGATAAAGGTTTCGCTGGATAGAGGGACGATTCCCCATCAGATCATTGGCTGTCATGATGCGGGAAGGATTATTTTTAAACCTGCTGCTGAAGGTACCGGGATTAAGGCCGCTGGTGCTTGTCGCTCTATCTTAGAACTGGCTGGAGTAAAGAACGTGTTAACAAAAAGTGTGAGGAACAATAACCCACATAATGTTGTTAAAGCGACCTTTGCGGCGCTTAGAGAATTGCGCTCGGCTGAACAGATTGCTTCAGTGAGGGGAGTGGATCCAAAACGAGTTCGTATTAAATAGTATTGTAGATAGTTGAGGTTATGCTGAGGAGAGGTATTTTATGGCGGCTAAAACCATAACAGTTAGGTTAAAGAGATCGATATGTAAGTCTCCTGACAAAGTTAGGTCGACTGCGCTCGGTCTTGGACTAAAAAAAATAGGTCAAGAGCGAACGTTAGAGAACACTCCTTGTGTTCGTGGAATGATTAAGAAAATAATCCATTTGGTAGATTTTAAATAAAAGGCGTTGTGTATGTTAACTTTAAAGAATCTGAATAGTCCCAAGGGTGCCCATAGGAATACTAAGCGAATTGGTCGCGGGATGGGGTCGGGTCAGGGCCAAACTGCCGGGAAAGGTGGCAAGGGTCAAACTGCGCGCAAAAGCGGCCAGACTCGTATCGGTTTCGAGGGTGGTACAATGCCGATTTATATGCGTTTGCCAAAGCGAGGTTTTAAGAATGCACCTTTTAAGACCGAATATGCTGTTTTAAATTTAAAGAAAATTTCTGAGCATTTTACAAATGAAGAAGTCTCGCGAGAGATTTTAATTCAGAAGGGCTTGCTCAAGGGACAAGATAGAATGAGGCCTGTTAAAATACTCGGCCATGGCACTTTGAAGTCTGCTTTGACTTTCGTTAATTTGGAGAAATTTACCAAATCAGCTGAGGAAGCAATTCTTAAGATCGGCGGCAAGATAATTAATAAGAACAATTAATAAGATAATTAAGTAAGAAGTAAAAACAAATAAGTAGAAAAGGAAGTTTTTAATGCTTTCTCAAGGAAAATTAGAGGAACTCAAGAAAAAGATTTTTGTGACTTTCCTGTTGCTGGTTGTGTATCGATTGGCGGCACAGGTTCCGGTTCCGGGTGTTGATGGTTCAGCCATTCATTCATATTTTGCACAATCAGCGGGTGGGATCTTTGATCTCATCAACACTTTTAGCGGTGGTGCATTTAAGCGATTTTCTGTTCTTGCGCTGGGTATTATGCCCTATATTACAACTTCAATTATTTTTTCACTGTTGGGTGAGGTCATTCCGCAGATTCAGGAATTGCAGGAAGATAGTGATGGGCATAAGAAAATTCAGAAATGGACTCGTTATGCGACCGTAATCTTGTGCTGTGTTCAAGGATATGGGTTGGCTGCAGTTTTTGAAAGTTTTAAAAGTCCTTCGGGCGCACCGGTTGTCCCAGATCCTGGAATGTTATTTCGCTTGACCGCTATGATCACTTTAGCGGGAGGGACAATGTTTCTACTTTGGCTTGGCGAGAGGATTACGGAATATGGTTTGGAGAATGGCGTCTCCCTTATTATTTTTACCGGTATTGCCGTTGAATTGCCCGCAGAAGTTGTCCAGAGATTGACTCTTTATAGAAGTGGTGAGCTACAAGGGATTAACCTCTTGTTGGGTTTCTTTGTTGTAATTGGAACATTCTACTTGGTGTCATTTATTGAACGCGCATATCGTGCAGTGCCTGTGCAATATGCAAAGAAGGTGGTTAATAACCGTGTGTACGGTGGTGCCCAGACCCTTCCAATGCGTGTGGATACTGGTGGTGTCATGCCTCCGATTTTGGCTTCATCCCTGCTGGCTGCCCCTGCTACGTTTGCCTCTTTTGTGTCTCAGGGGTCATTTCTTAAGCCGTATTTAGATTTAATTCAGCAATCCCTGTATCCTGGCAAGTTACTGTTTAATGTATTCTTCGCTTTTTTAATAACCTACATGGCATATTTTTATGCACCGATTCAATTTAAGACTAAGCGAATTAGTGAATCCTTGCAGAAGAATAATGCCTTTGTACCAGGAGTGCGGCCTGGGCAAAAAACCAAAGAATATCTTGAGTTTATTTTATATAGGCTGACTTTCTTTGCTGCAATCTATTTGGTTTTTATCTGTGTCGCGCCCTCGCTTTTAACGGGAGCTAACACCCGGTTTGGTGGAACATCCATGTTGATTCTTGTCTCGGTGGCAATGCGGGTAATGCTTAACGTTCAAGCCTTTCTTTACTCAGATCGGTATGAGAGCGCCTATAAATCGCGTGGGAAGTACAGCGGTATGAATAAAAGGTTTTAAATGGCACGTCAGGCGCAATTGATATTTTTAGGTGCTCCAGGTTCAGGTAAAGGGACGCAAGCCAGCTATCTGGTCAAAAATTTCGCTTATAGGCATGTGTCTACGGGCGACCTGCTTAGAGCTGAAATTGGCAAGGGGTCGTCACTCGGGATGCGGGTGAAGGGCATCATGGATGCAGGTCATTTAGTTGATGATATGACCGTTTTAGAGCTGCTGAAGGCCAATTGTGATACTTCCACGGGACATTTTATTTTTGATGGTTTTCCAAGAACATTGCATCAGGCAAAATTATTGGATGAACAGCTTTTGAGAGGCTGTGTTACCCAAGCGCTGTATTTCAAGATGGATCTAGAAGTCCTGGTGCAGCGAATCATTAATCGTAGGGTGGCACCTCATAGCGGGATGATCTACAACCTCCTCACCCGCCCATCCAAAAGACCTGGAGTGTGCGACGTGTCTGGCGAACCGCTGGTCCATCGCAAAGATGACACCGAAGAAGTTATCAGGAATCGCATCGGCGTGTTTAAATCTACCATCGATGAAATGATCGAGTTTTATAAGCAAAAGGGAATCTTGAAAGTGATTGATGCTAACGCTGAGGAAGGTGTGATTCGAGAGAGTCTTCTCAGTGCTTTGGGGCTTAACGGAGCGAATAATGACTTGCCTTATTAGTGCGATTTTTATATACAGGCAAAACTTTTTGAGTGTGAAATATGGTCGATAAAGACATTATCGAAGTGGAAGGAGAAGTAACAGAATTACTGCCTAATACAAAATTTAGAGTTAAGTTGCCAAATGGGCACAAAATAATAGCTCATATAAGTGGTAAAATGCGCATGCATTTTATTAAGATTTTGCCGGGTGATAGGGTTGTTGTAGAGATTAGCAAGTACGACGTAGAGAAGGGAAGAATTACCTTTAGGTCGAAGGGAAAATAGAACGAAGTTGAAAGGAAATACCTATGAAAGTGCGAACTTCAGTAAAACCAATTTGTAAAGATTGTAGAGTCGTCAAGCGAAAAGGCGTGCTTCGAGTGGTATGTAAGGCCAGTAAAAAACACAAGCAACGTCAGGGTTAAATTAATTTAGGAGTGCAGAATGGCGCGGATATTAGGTGTAGATATTCCAAGAAACAAAGCAATGAGAATTGCGCTTCGAGCGATCTATGGGGTTGGTCCGAAGATTGCTTCAGAGGTTCTAACTCGTGCTGGGGTAAATTTAGAAAAGAGTTCGAATGACCTCACAGAAGAGGAAGCCCAAGGTGTCCGGAAAATTCTAGAGGACGGGTATTTGGTTGAAGGTGATCTTAGACGGGAAGTTGGCCTCAATGTGAAACGCCTGAAAGATATGGGCTGTTATCGTGGTACCCGACACAAGAAAAGCTTACCTGTGCGTGGACAAAGAACGCACTCTAACGCCAGAACGAGAAAAGGTCGCGCGATTGCTATCGCAGGTAAAAAATCAATTAAGCAACTGAAGTCATAGAAATAATGTAGATGAGTAAAGGGAATTCAATATGGTAGTTAAAGCAGGTAAGAAGAAGATTAAGAAGAGCGTGTCGTATGCAGTATGCCACATTTTGGCATCATTCAATAATACTATTGTCACTTTTACTGACCTTCAGGGCGATGCGATTGCTTGGGCAAGCGCCGGCCATTTAGGTTTTAAGGGTTCGAAGAAGTCGACACCTTTTGCTGCACAAACAGCTTCAGCAGAGGCTGCTCGTCGTGCCATGGAGCAAGGGGTAAACTCGTGTGAAGTTCGAGTGAAGGGGCCTGGTGCTGGCAGAGAAAATGCAATTCGTGCTTTGCTAGGTACTGGTATGAGAATAACTTCTGTGTCTGATGGGAGTCCCATTCCCCACAATGGATGTCGAGCACCAAAGCGTAGAAGAGTCTAAGTGAGATTGGAGTAGATAATATGGCTAGATATGTGGATTCAGTTTGTAGATTGTGTAGAAGAGAAAATGAGAAGCTTTTTTTGAAAGGGACTCGTTGTTATACTGATAAATGCGCTATTGAGCGCCGACCTTACCCCCCTGGTCAACATGGCCAGCGCAGAGGGAAAGTATCTGACTTTGGTATCCAATTGAGAGAGAAGCAGAAACTTAAAAGGATTTATGGCTTCAACGAAAGGCCAATGCGAAATCTTTTCTTTAAAGCTTTGCGAATGAAAGGTGTCACCGGTGACAATATGCTTAGCTTAATTGAGCGCAGATTGGACAATGTTGTTTATCGGATTGGCTTTGCTGGTTCTCGCAAAGAAGCTCGTCAATTGGTGAAACATTATCATTTTACCGTGAATGGCAAGAAGGCAAACGTTCCTTCCATGACCGTCAAAACGGGGGATGTTGTCTCATTGGAAACAGGGTCACGGTCTGTGGCAAAAATTACTGGCGGGTTAGATATCTATAGCATGCGCGAAGTTCCTGCATGGATTGAAGTTGATAAGGGCAAATTTTCAGGTGTGATCAAGGATCTCCCTAAGAGAGACGATATTACAGCGAAAGTGGAAGAGCGCCTTGTTGTTGAGTACTATAACAAATAGATTTTGATTGAGAAATACAGTCTCAATCAAAAATTGGACAAAGCAGTTATCAGGGGAGTTCAGTAATGAGTAATTATGTTGCGAAAAATTGGGCGAGCATGATCAGACCTGTTGCGCTTGAGGTTGAGTCTGAGTCGCTAAAGGCCAATTACGGAAAATTTATTGCTCGGCCACTCGAAAGGGGTTATGGCCAAACCCTAGGTAACTCTCTCCGTCGAGTTCTGCTTGGTTCATTGCAAGGGGCAGGTATCGTTGCAGTTAAGATTGATGGTGTTGAGCATGAATTTGGCACAATAAATAACGTTAAAGAAGAGGTATCTGAAATTCTTCTAAATCTAAAGGAAGTACGTTTCAGTATTACCGAAAAAGAAGATATTAGCTTAACTCTTGAGAAGCATGGAGAAGGGCCTGTTCTTGCAGGTGATATTTCTGACAGTAGCCATGCCAAAGTGTTAAATCCAGAACATGTTATCGCCAACATATCTTCAGGCGGGAACCTAAAAATGGAACTTAAGGTGGCCCGTGGCAAGGGATATGTTACCGCGATGGATAACAAAGAGCAGTTCGATTTGCCCATTGGCTGGATTTATGTGGATACACTATTTTCGCCTGTCCATAGAGTGAATTACACCGTCACGAATTCGCGGGTTGGAAAGCGCACTGACTTTGACAAGTTAACCCTTGAAGTCTGGACAAACTCTGGGATTGGCCCTCAGGATGCGGTAGCTTATTCTGCAAAGATTTTGCGCGATCAATTGGGAGTCTTCCTGAATTTTGAAGATGAGGAAGAAATCACCAGAATTGAAAGTAAGCCAGTCCCAACGACGAGTTCCATCAATAATTTTCTCTTAAAACCAGTATCTGAATTGGAATTGTCTGTCCGTTCAGCCAATTGTCTTCAAAATGCCAATATTAAGTATATCTATGAACTTGTTTCAAAAACAGAAGGCGAGATGCTGAGAACCAAAAATTTTGGGCGCAAATCGTTAAATGAAATTAAAGAAATATTGACCACTATGGGCTTAGGTTTGGGTATGAAAGTTGATGGTGTTATGAAAGAAATGCAAGAAAAACAGAATAGTGAAACGAAGGTTTAGTGATTCGAGGCGGATGAGGGGTAATTTATGAGGCATTTAAAACATAGACATAGAATTGCGGGTTCTCCTGGGCATCGTCGGACCCTTGCGCGGAATTTGGCGGTAGAGGTTCTTGACCACGGTAAAATCAAAACGACTCATACAAAATGCCAGTTTATGCGTGGCTACGTTGAGAAATTGATATCGATGGCTAAAGAGGATACAGTTGCTAACCGTCGCTTGGCCTATACCCGACTAAATAATCGAGATGCTGTTAATAAATTATTCACAGAAGTCGCACCAAAATTTAAAAATCGTCCAGGTGGCTATACTAGAATTTTGAAACTAGCTGATGCCAGGTTGGGTGACGGTGCGCCTATGAGTTATTTGGCCTTAGTCGAGTAATTTCCCCTACATTCATGGGACTTAATATATTTCTTTACTCAGGTTATAAGTATCTGATTTATTAAAGCTGGTCGGTTCCGGTCGGCTCTCTCCTCTAATCTGAAAAAAAATCAAACACTTTAAGAAAGCTCACTGTAAAGCTTTTATGCAATTCACCGATAAGTTTCGTGAGAATTGAGATGCAAATTGCCAAAGTTTTGGCCAGGAGCGAGTTATGATGAATTGGAAAGAAATTGGTGGCCTTCATGTCGTTGCAAAGCTTGATCAGATTCTGGGCCGGTGGTTCGGCGTGGAACTTATTTATATTGATCAACATTTCAAAATCCAAAGTCGTCATCTCGAGAAGAATCACTCCTTTAGAAATCACTTGATGAAAGTGGTGATGTCGATGAAATATGGCTACGAATATTTGGGTCAAGATCTAGAGAAGCTTGCGGAAGAACTTGTTGAGTCGCCATCAAATACTCTGGTCTTTGATTCATTTTTTCCTCAGGTTAAAATGATGGCCTCAAAAATCCTTATCGACGGTGAGTTTATGGGCGCAATCATCGCCTATCCATGGCTCAATGATTCCATTACTTCACAAGAACTAGATCAGGTCGTTCAGAAGATGATTGAGTGTGGGTCTTCTATAGAGGATGCCAAATCGGCCCTTCAGCATTTGCGAAAATTGGCCCCTGCTGATGTTGATTATCTAAAAGAACTTGTAGAACTTGTTTCTGGTGAAGTTGTGACTTTTCATGAGGAAATAACGAAACGTGAAAATAGAATTCATGAGTTAAATTCAGAATTGGGTGATAAATATCGCTATCATATGATGATTGGTAAATCGAAAGGGATGCAAAATATTTACCGTCTTTTAGAAAAAATTGCTAGTTCAGAATCGTCAGTATTTATTCAAGGCGACAATGGTACTGGCAAGGAACTTGTAGCCAAGGCGATACATTTCTATTCTCCTCGAAAAGATAATATGTTTTTGGCCATTAACTGTTCGGCCTTTAATGATAACTTGCTCGATTCTGAGTTGTTCGGGCATGTAAAAGGAGCCTTCACAGGCGCGATTAAAGACAAAAAAGGCCTTTTTGAGATGGCCCATGGTGGAACCCTATTCCTTGATGAAATTGGAGATACAAGTTTAAGCATGCAGGTGAAGCTCTTGCGGGTATTGCAGGAAGGTACATTCCTTCCTGTAGGTGCTTCAACACCAAGGAAGGGAGATGTGCGGATCGTTGCTGCAACTAATAAAAATATTAAAGAAATGATGGTGAAAGGTGAGTTTCGTGAAGACCTTTTTTATCGTATCAATGTCATTAATGTTCATATTCCACCGTTGCGTGAACGAGGTGAGGATATACCAATTTTAACCGAACATTTTTTAGAGAAGCGTTGCGCGGAATCAGGAGTGCAAACAAAGGTTCTTTCCAAGAAAACGTTGGAGAAAATGCTTGATTATCCTTGGCCAGGAAATGTGCGTGAATTAGAAAATGAAGTTGAGCGTTTGGTAGTCTTGTCCAGTTCAGAAAAAACAATTACTCCGGAGCTTTTAAGTCCGAGAATTCTTGAATTTGGGATGAATCAAGGTACTGCTGCTCGAGGTGTAAATACTTCTGGCAGTCTCAAGGAAGCACTCGAAGAATTAGAGGCCTTAATGATTCGCGAAGGACTCAAACGCTGTAATTTCAATAAATCGAAGCTATCCAAGGAACTGGGGATTAGCCGTGCTAGCTTAATCATGAAGGTCGAAAAATACGGTTTGGATAAGCGTCGAAAAGCTGCTGGCGAATAGCGTTAATTAACACAGAAATTTTTTGGCTTCCACTTGGGTGAAGGTATAGAATATCTAGGCCTTGTGGAGGTTTACTATGACAGACATTTTAGAAGAGAAGCGACAGCTTCTGGTGGAAAAACGCCGTCTTGCCAAGCAAGGTGGTGGCGAAGAAAAAATAAAAAAACAGCATGAGCAAGGAAAATATATCGCACGTGAGCGGGTGGAGCGCTTGCTTGATCCCGGAAGTTTTATTGAATTTGATCGTTTTGTGATCCATCGATGTATTCAATTTGGTCTTGAGAAAGATAAATTTTTGGGAGATGGGGTTATTACGGGGATAGGTGCGATTGATTCCCAGCGAGTGGCCATTTTTTCGCAAGATTTTACCTGTTGGGGAGGGGCGTTGGGGGCGGCCCATG
>CAYHRT010000022.1:0-23583 GCA_964359085.1 uncultured Bdellovibrio sp.
GCATTGGGTTCACTTAAGCAGAAACATCCGATCATCTCGCCACTTGCAAGCTTGGGAAGATATTTGGCCTTCTGTTCATTGGTACCAAAACTCATGATTGGCCAGGTGGCCAAAGAAGCATGGGCCGAAACAAGTACACCTGTGGAGGCACAGCCTCTTGATAACTCTTCCACTAGCAATGCGTAAGAAACATAATCCATCCCGGCACCGCCATACACTTCCGGAATAAAAATTCCCAAGAACCCATTTTCAGCCAACTTCTTAATAATCTCTTTGGGAATATGGGCCTCCTTATCAATGTCATGGGCCCGAGGAGCAAGTTCTATGTCAGAAAACTTTGCGGCCATATCACGAATGGCCTGGTGGTGTTCAGAATAAGGCATATCAAGTCCTTTATGTTATTTCCCTATAAACTTTGGGAGACGTTTTTCTAAAAAGGCACGAGTCCCTTCTCGCATATCTTGTGAGGCGAAAATGGCACTGAACTCTGAAAGTTCATGATTAAGGCCCTGCGCAAGAGGCAGGTCATTACCCATATTCATAACTTGCTTGGCCTTGCCGATGGCATAGAGGGAATTATGAGCAGCAGTATTAAGCCATTCTTTGGCAGCATTGATCATGGTCTCTTTTGTTTCATACACTCGTAGAACCAATCCGATTTCCTGCATTTCTGCCGCTCCCATACTACGCCCTGAATAAATTAATTCTTTGGCACGATTTCTCCCTAGGATTTTGGCCAAACGCTGAGTCCCCCCAAAGCCTGGAATAAGACCCAATTTCACTTCTGGGGCACCAAACGTGGCATTTTGAGTGGCAAAAATAAAATCTGCACTCATCGCCATTTCCAGTCCACCACCCAGAGCATGCCCATTCACAAGGGCAATCATGATGAAGGGCAATTTTTCCATTAAAAATGTTACACTCTGCCCTAAACGACCAAACTCGACGGCCTGGTTGATATCCATTCTAGACATTTCTTTAATATCAGCACCTGCGATAAAGGCCTTCTCCCCCTCACCTGTTAACAAAATACCACGGACTGTTTCATGGTTATAAGTAGCATTGATGAATTCGAGAAGGCCCTTGAGTTCGCTTAGAACCTGACGATTGAGTGCATTAAAACGATCTGGGCGATTGATAGTGATCGTGCCAATCCCTTCTTCTATCTGAAATTTGATGCTTTGCAAATCATCAGGAGTAAACATAAAAACCCCGTCCAGATTTCTTTCCTAAACGTCCTGCGGCAACATACTTCTTTAAGAGCGGACAGGGACGGTACTTGGTATCGCCTAACCCTTCATGTAAAACTTCCATGATGGCAAGGCAAGTATCAAGCCCGATAAAATCTGCCAAGGTTAAAGGCCCCATCGGTTGATTGGTGCCCAACTTCATGGCGGTATCAATATCTTCTACCGTGGCAATTCCTTCATAGAGAACATAGACCGCTTCATTGATCATCGGCATGAGAATACGATTGACAGCAAAACCCGCAACGTCGTTAACTTTTACAAATGTCTTACCCATTTTTTGGGCCAACTGCTCAATTGTTATAAAAGTTTCATCACTGGTTTCAAGGCCACGAATCCCCTCCACTAATTTCATGACGGGAACGGGATTCATGAAATGCATTCCCGCTACCTGGCTGGGGCGCTTCGTCACGCTGGCAATTTCGGTAATTGAAATTGAAGAAGTATTAGTGGCCAACAGGCAAGAGGGCTTGGTCACCCTATCAAGGTCTTTAAAAATTTGGAATTTTGTTTGTTTGTTTTCAGTCGCCGCCTCGATCACAACATCTACATCGGCCAAATCATCTAGCTTCAACGTTGGACGAATTAGGTCAAAGGCCTGCAAGGCCACATCTTTCGTCCATTTACCTTTATCGGCACCCTTTAATAACTGATCCTTAATAAATTGGAGCCCGGATTTAAGATAATTATCAGAGACATCATAGAGCTTGATCATCAGTCCACTTTGAACTGCAACCTGAGTTATCCCTCGCCCCATCTGGCCAGCACCGAGCACACCAATCGTACGCACGTCTTGCATCTGTAGACTCCAATAATAAGGTCAGAAAATTCGGAAGTAATACTCCCCTGAAGAAGTCCTCATGGTCAACTCAAGAGTATGATTTATACCTATACATACGGACTTTATTCTTGCCATCACATTTTTTTTGTCATAAATACAGCACCCGTATAAGGGGTTTCGCATAAGGAGTATAATGTGGCCAATCATAAAAGTGCTATCAAGCGAGCAAGACAAAATACAAAGCGTCAAGAACGCAATAGAAGCCGTAAGGCAGAAGTTACCACTGCCGTGAGAAAGGTTCGTTTGGCCCTAGAATCAAAGGACAAAACACTTGCTAAAGGTCTACTGGTTAAGGCCCAGTCTCTCATTGATCGATTGGCCAAAATAGGAATTATTAAACGCACCACTGCTGGCCGTCGTATTTCCAGACTAACTGCGCAAACAAGTTCACTAAAATAGTATTTCTCTCCAGAATTGGAGGAATATCAGTTTTTTAAAGAAAGGCCTGGCAAGGGCCTTTTTTTTATAACCTGCATTTGGTATTATAGTACTTTTAAATAACGTAACCTCAAGGAATCTAGTACCGAAGGATCATTGCCCTTGGTGCGAATCCATAAATCACCAAAAAAAAGAAGATTCTCCAAGATATCTTGTTGTTTCCAAAATTTAGCATAATCAACAATTTCCTTATCATATTTGCTTGGACGACCTTTTTTTTGAGCATAAGAAGGATCGTACAATTTCAATAAATGTCCTTCCATAAAACGGAAAAAATCCTCAAAATCACCATCATAATTAATAAGCTTTAAGTAAAATTGGTCCAACTGCTTTTTCCCAAAATGAGTTGCCAGATTGAAAAAATCTAATTTCTGACGGGAAACAAGAAATTCAATATCTTTTTTAGCTAAGACTTGACCTTCTTTGGGAAAATGTATTTTTATCAAATTGAGCTGGGCCATTAAGGGCCCAGTTTCAAGAGGAAGTGATTCAAGGATAAATTGCTCCGTTTCATAGGTAAGTTCTAGGTCATAAAAGAGCATAAGAAGTTCTAATAACTGATGCCCTTCCCAAAATTTAGGCGCTCTTACTAATGCTGATGAATTTGCCACTTTTTTCATTTCCAAAAACCAGTCCAACTCTCCCGCAAAGGACATGATAATGGTTTTGCTAAATGCACCGTGCTGCTTAATGTGTTTTTTAACTTCATCAGAAGCCAATTCCGGTAATAAGACAAAAAATACATCGTTGGTTCCAAAGAGATCCATTCCATCCCAGTTCTCATTAATCCAATCAATCGTCAGATCTTGTCCGTGAACTATGCGAAAAGAACGGTGTGTCGAATAAGCAGAATACTTACGATAAAATAAAACTCTCTCTAAATGGGGGTTCGGAAAGGAAAAGAGGTGCAAGCCCTCACCCTTTCCAACAAAAGGGTGTGTGTAAATCTTATAGAATTCCCACGGTGCCCATTCATTTTTAGCTTCCATCTTAAAAAGCGCTCATAACAATACCCCGAAACCAATCGGCAGCATTTTGCCCCATTGTTTGCAGCGATTGATCATAGATGCCCTTGGTCTTGGTGAAGTTCGTCACACCACCATCATCTGGGCCTGTATTACTATCTAAAGCGTGACTGAACGAACCACCCAAGCCCAATGCCTCATTTAAAATGACTTGAGGGGAAGCCAAGAGCAGGCTACCCAAATCTGATTCGGCCAAAGTAATCGACTGCCAATCGGGATTCTTGATCAAAATTAGGCGCAGAGTAACCGAATAGGTCGATTCATTGTTGACATAAAATCCTGGCCTATCACCAATTGATTGCTTCAAAGAACTTGCCTCATTGATGAAATGGCGCCCGGCCCCATGATTGTAAACCTTCTCTCGATGATCCTTTGATTGAATAATACCAATTAAAATAGCATCAGCTTTAGAATTCTCTCCCGTATAGACAGTCAAACCAGGATATTGTGATAAGACGAGAAAAATTGACTTAGTAATTGGCCCTGAGATTGAGGGAATAATTGTTTTATTAATAAATTGAGGCACTGATACGGAATTAATACCGTAATAGTACAAGGGATTCTTGGCCTGTACAGGGCGATATCCTGTACAACTCGAAACTACTAATAGTATCAATATAATGATTGGCAAAAAACTTAATTTGTAAAAAAATCTCTTTTCATTCATAAGGTCACATACTATCAAGTAATGCTGGAGAAAGGGAATAAATCTCTGAACAACATGGCCAAATTCCGTCATAGAAAATTGAGTGATTTCCTGCAATCCGCTCATGAAGTTCATGATCCGTCTCGAAAACCTGGGAAAACAACTCTGCACAATAAAATCAATTCTGAAGGTGGGCAACTTTTTGATTTTCTTACGTTGATAAAAAGCTGGCAAAAGATTGTCGGTACGAGTGCTGCCAACCATAGCTTACCACTCAAATTTACCGGTGGAGTACTTACCATCCTTTGTTCTCATCCTGCCTGGTCAAAAGAACTTGCCATGCTAGAACAAGACTTGAGGGTTAAGATAAAAAGCCACTTTCCAACGATCGCCATGGGTCTAAAAAAAATTAAATTTCTTACAGGTCCAGGCGAACTCCAACGGTTGCGTGAGACGCTGCTTAAAGGTCCTGAAAAAATTTCTGAGAAATCAGCAATGTCAAAAGAAAATTTTCAGCGCTACCACCCTCATTCTCCTCATTATAAAAAGATGAGAAATGAGGCAGCAAATATTCTAGAAACCAGTGGCCAGCTCGAAGCTATGGAAACTGATATTAAGGAACTTTTAATCTCCCTCATCATCCAAGCAAAGCAGTCCTCAGAATAATCGCTTGGCATATTCTTGAAGCCTTTCACTAAATCGCCCAGCGCGAATAAGCTTATGAGCACCCTTCTCATCAAAACACATGAAACAGGATGCCTCACCGCTCATCGGAGGATCGGTGGGTAATAATGGGATAACTGTACAATCTTTGATTTTCTTAGCAAACTCAAGGGCGTGGATTTCAGATGTTATTGGAGCATCACCTGAATAATTCAAGCTGGTTGTGGTTATCGGCGTCAATACTTTATTCATGAGTCTTTGGATTGACGGAAAAGACACCATATCAATATAGCGCACACCTATCCATGTACTGTCCGAGAAGATGTAATCAGGAATTTTTTTTTGCATCCATGCGACGGGAAAACCTAAAGTTGCCTCTAGGCGAAAGGTCTCTCGTAGGAGTTCAAGATTAGTTGTGGGAGGCAGGTTAAAATACTCTCGCACATCATCTAGCGTTGCCATCAATATGGAAATTGGTTTATTTACAGCAGTTTTTTTTATCTCACATATTCTGAGATGTGCTTTAAAATCAAAAATGGATGCGCCAAGCCCCCATACTGTATCTGTAGGATATATGTAGACACTCATAGCAATAATCAATTCGCAACTATTATCGCAGAAATAAAAGGGTCAAAAGTTTTTCATCCATGTCACCTAATTTGTAGAGATTATATAACGCATAAAAAATCCCTCGTCCACTTTGAATCATCTGCCGAAAAAAACGTCGCTTCAGCTCAAAAAAAGGGAGATTTAGCTCTTGATTTGTTTCAGTTATTTCACGCTGTAATGAGGGATTTTTTTCAAAGGCCTTTAGCGCTAATACTTTATTTCCCCATGAAGAACTTTGCCATAACGATTCCACGAGATGATTGTATTTTGTGTTAATAAATTGCCGTCCATTATCATGCAAAACAAACAACCCCCATGCTTCAGGGTAATCGGCGAGTTCGTTGCCCTTCATGGTAAGAAAGGATAAGAAGTTGCTTAACTCGTTCTCAGTACTTCTTCGATAAAGAAAATCAAACCATAAAATTGGATCAATTTTTGAATCTACAAATGAATTCGTATGCAAACGAACATCCAACAAAGAGAGCGGCTGCGCATTCTCTTGTAAAAATTTCTCTAAGATGTCTCCATCCAAAAAGGCCAAGTGATGAAATAGAATATTAGAATAAAAATGATCTAGAGAATGAAGTTTTGTATATCTCAATAATTTACCTAAATTATCATATAAGATTTCAACCTGTGTCCGTGAAAAAAAATGAGGACGGGTGAGTATATCCCAAGGCCCCAAGGCAAAGAGTTGTTGATATAATTTTTGTGCCATTCCCCTATTGTGATGGCGGATCGCCAAGATGCTTGACAAGAGCGGAACCATCACATTCTCATGCTCTATCTTATTTATTCTCTTGTGCCATAAACTCAAAGCCTGCGGTTGAAAGTTTTTTTCTTCTTGTATCGATAGCGACTCTATTAATTGGTCGACTGTCAAAGCAATTTCATCACCGACTTTTGCATGCTCGGCAAGAGTCTTAAACGCAATTTCTAGTCCACTTATATCAAATCCCAAGCGCTTTATTTGCTCATTCATTTCCACTCGTGAATCGTAGGACATGGACATACTCATCAATTCAAAAATTTTGGTTTCTCCACCAAGTTGCGCACGACATTTGGTACACCAGTCCAGCCAAACTTTTTTATTTTGCGCCATCAGAACAAAAAAAGAATCAGTGGCCGTCCAAGGCCGGGTGGGACAATCCTTGGGTTGCTCTGCATGAGTATCAGGCATCATGCCAAAGATATTTTGGGAAAAGTTAATATCACCTAGTTGTGATTTTAATGAGAAATGATTTAAGAACTTTTTTTTGTGTACGTCCAAAAAAAGCTCTTGAGCAGTGGCATCACTTAAAAAAGGTAATGGTCGGTTCAAAATTTTCCGATAATAAAAAACGACTGCCAGCACTATGATGCCTAAGAATATTAAAATATAAAACAGGTAATGATCATTTCGAGTTTTGGAAAACTCGTGGAGGATTTCATCAGTTTTATCCGCCACTACCAAAGGATGGCCCTTTTTAAGCAAAATGGCGGGATCAGTTTTTATTTTTTTTTTTGATCTGGTGGCCACAGATTCTTTATTGCCCTCATCGGCACATCCTTTGATCGCCCCCAAATCGGGGGGAGAGGTGGGCGAGGGAGCTTCATCTAACGAGGGGTATTCTAAATCTACATCTACTGGGAAATGATCTTTCTCCTCAACTTCATCTGCATCACTTTTCGAAACGAGTTTCGCTTTCTCGTTCTTCGGTGGCATTTTTAATACGACCGTTGAATCTAATGAAGAATTTGGTGTCTCTATGGCGTCATGATCTTGCCCCCGATGACTGAGATCACCGATATTAAGAACATCTTTAGCTTCGGAAATTGGGTTAAAGGACTGTTTTATACCCTCATGGATATATTTCTCCACAAGTGATTTTTCTTTTACATAGAACCAATGGCCATTGCCGGAACAAATCTCATCATCGTCGGTCAATAAATTCTTAGACAATAACTCCAATAGTTTTTCGCGCCCAATCGGCCCCAATATCTGTTTCAGTCTCGTTCTAATTAGCCAATTCTTATCCATTCGCCGTTCCCTAAAGAAAAAATCCTATCAAGTTACGCAGATCTTCATCATTAAATTTGAGACCTGCCAGAGCGCTAAAACTCCGGCTCGTATTTATGATTAGATCCTCCATCATAACCTTCATATAAAAAATATTCCATAGACGAATTTCTGAAGCAAGACGAACGTTAGGGCCAAGCCCCTCACGATAATCAAATAATTCTGCTGTAAATGTTGTCCCCCAGCGCTGCACCAGATAATCTACTCCTAAGCCCCCCGTAGATTCTATTAGACCACCGCGAAAAAAAACATTCTGAAGACGGCGGCCCATTTGAATGTCAAACCTAAAGGAATTTTTGTCTCGATAATTCTCAATTCGGCGAGTTTCGACACCATTTTGAGTCGTGGTTGTGTGACGTTCATTTTCTGGCCCAAATTCTGAAGTCGAAAGACCCAATAAATAAAAACGTTCTGGTGATGGAAAGATTCGAACCTGGGCCCGCGTATCTGCACCATATTCAGAATTGACACCCGTAAAGGCACTTACTTCAGTTCGAATTGAGTTAAAGTTATTAACCAGCCGATTCACGCTGGAAAGCGTCTGGCTTACTTTATCTGCAATTTCTTCTTCAACTAAAAATTTCCCCATGGACCCTTTGCCACTTCTTATATCGGCCATAAGCTCTTTTAAATCGCGCGTGGCATTTTTGGTATTTGCTAAAATTTCTTTTAATTCCGATGCTAAACTTTGATCCTTGGTCTTATCTGACTCATCACGAATTTGTTGGGAAAATTTCTCCAAATTGGCAATCAATTTCTTTAATTGCCCCTCGTTACCTGTAATCACACGCTTCAAAGTTTCAGTTACTGACTTGGCATTGGCGGTCAGCTCTTTGACGTCATTAAGAATTTTTGTCACGGGAGCCTCTTTCCCCTCTGGTGCCAAGCTCTCCTTTAAGCTTGAGGTGATCTTTTTCACATCGGCGACAACTTCCGAGGCGTCTTTCATGAGCTTTTCAATGCCGGCACCTTCTTCGGCTTCAATGAAAGCATCTTCGGCAAGAGCTTCAGCATTTTCAGCGATGACAATCTCCAAATATTTATCGCCTAAAAAGCCGACTGTCTTAATCTTAAGTTTAGATCCCTTCGTAATAACGACCTTGCTCAAAACCTCAAAAGTGATGAGAGCGGCGTTATTCTCAAGCTCAATATCCTTGATACGACCGGCATTAATTCCCGCAATTTTAATAGGCGTTTTAGGAAAAATTCCCGAGGCATCTTTGACAATCGTTTTAAAACTTTTGTAGTTGCCAAAGCCGGACTGGTTAGAAGTTATTTTCAGTGACATGAAAACAACCGCCCCCATTGCAAGAAGGACCAATAATCCCACTTTAAATTCGTTCATCTTTTTCCTCCTGGAAAAAGATGAACTCTAAGGTGAACGTCCATCCTGGACGTTTTATTTTGCACAACTCGTTTCATAAATGCACGAACTCCTGAACCAACGGATGGTTGGAATTCACAAAATCCTTGGCCGGTAAATACTCTACAATTCTACCACGGTCTAAAAAGGCAATGAAGTCAGAAATTTTTAATGTGGCCTTTATATCATGAGAAATGATAACCGAGGTGAGGCCTCTGTCTTTGTGAGCGTCAGCCGTTTCCACAATTAAATCATTGACCATTTTGCTTGTGATGGGATCCAATCCTGTGGTGGGCTCATCATAGAGCATAATGGCAGGTGACAAGGCCAGCGCTCGTGCCAAACCCACTCTCTTTCTCATCCCACCGGATAATTCTGATGGAAGCTTTTTCATCCCAAAATCATCAATACCAACGGAGGTCAAAAGATGTCGGACATTGTGATCGCGCTCAGAAGGCCTCAAATTGGTAAACTCTTTTAGGGGAAATTCCACATTTTGGTAAGCTGTCATTGCATCAAAAAGAGCGGCATATTGAAAAACCATCCCAAAATTACGGCGAAATTCTCTCAACGGAAAATCACCCAATTTGGACAAATCCTGCCCCAGGACATGCACCGTCCCCTCGGTGGGATGGACCAGTCCCAAAATAAGTTTCAGGAGGGTCGATTTACCTGCACCAGAAAAACCCAAAATTGTCGTAATCTTATTTTTGTGAATTTCAAAATTTAAATTAGACAGAATAACATGCTCACCAAATTTTTTTGAGACGGCTTCAAACTGAATGATTATATCCTCAGACGACATTACAAGATCCTGATCAAAAAGCTGGTTAAAAAATAATCAAGGACCAAGACAAAAATCATTCCCCACACCACCGCTTGATTGGTTCCTCTCCCCACTCCCTCGGCCCCTTCAGTAACTTCAAAGCCAAAATAGGTGCCTATGGTGGAAACGACAAAACCAAAAAAGAAAGCTTTAATAACCCCCTGAAGCATATCTTCCAAATACATGAACTCACCCAGCTTTGAATAAAAAATCGCTTCATCAATCATCAAAGCCTTGGTCCCGATGATATAAGCCCCGAGGCCGCCTACAAATAAAAAAATAATAGATAACAATGGGAGGGCCAATGTTCCTGCAATAATTCTTGGAGCTGCCAAATATTGAAGCGAATTAATCCCCATCACTTCTAAAGCATCAATTTGCTCGGTAACTTTCATGGTTCCAATCTGTGCAGCCATGGCAGAACCTGCGCGGCCTGCAACAATCAGCCCTGTTAAAACAGGGGCCAATTCCTTGGCCAAGGAAATGGCAACCACAGGTCCAACTAAAGTATCAACATTAATTAATTTAAATCCAAAATAGGTTTGGTAGGCCATCACCATCCCTGTGAAAGAGCCGGAAAGCACAATAATGAAAACGCTTTTATTACCTATAAAAAAGAGCTGAGCAAAAACTAAACGAATACGATAGGGAGGGCGTCCCATCCAATAAAAAAAACGAGCGGCAAAAATGGAAATTTTACCCAATCCGCGCAAGACCTCGATAACTGATCGCCCTATATCAGCGACCATTCTGTACATCCATGGGTGCTCAGAATGGTGTGAATTATTGATACTCATAAAGTATAGATCCGCGGAATCCTCTCCCCGAGCGCACAATAAATCTCGTAAGGAATGATACCCGATTGTTCCGAAATACTACGAATATGACCAGGGTCATGCCCCCAAATTTCTAAAACGTCGCCTTCTTTGGGAATGCCACTGCCTGATCCCGCATAAAAAAGTTGCGACATATCCATATTGATGCGACCAAAAAATGTTGGCCGTCCAGGTAAATGATGGAGGATGGTATTTTGCAATTTAGTGGAAAGTCCATCGCCATATCCAATGGCCAAAACGCATATTGTTCCATCCTCTGGGGTTAAGGTACCACCATACCCTATCGGAGTATTTTTTTTTACACTCATTCGACGCAGTACTTTCACTTTTAACGAAGAAATACTTTGTCCTTTCCACGAGGTTGCTGAAAGTGCTGATGGGCCATACAACATAAGCCCAGGACGAATATGAGATAGGCCAAGTCCAATCCCCTGTTCAATGGCACCTGAATTGGAAGTTGATGTAAATCTTATAGAAAACCCTGCTTGAAGCAAACACTGTTGAATCCCCTCAAAGGATTTCATTTGTTCAAGAGTTACCTGATTATGCTCGGTTGACAACTCAAAAGACCGTCCAAAATGAGTCATAAGATGAAAAATATCACGCCGGCCTTTGCTTTTTAACTTGGCCATTATCAAGTCCAATTCATCCATGGATAAACCCAATCTATTCATACCCGTGTTGAACTTCAAAGCAAGAGGCACACGAGAAAAAATTTTCTCACTCAAAAATAAATCTAGCTCTTCTGAAGAAGAAATTACCGGAATAAGTGCATTATGTGCATATTGTTCAGCATAGTGTGATGACAGGTGGTTCTCAGAAAAAACATAAATATCAAAAGAGCGCTCAGGAATTGCTTTTCTCAGAGCAAGTCCTTCAAACAAAGTGGCCACTCCATAATTTTCCACACCACATTCTTCAAGAGTAAAACGGGTGATGGGAACCATGCCGTGGCCATAGCCGTTGGCCTTTACCATAAACAAAATAGCAGTGTTAGAGGCCAGCGTTTGAAGAATCTGAATATTGCTCTTGAGAAGTTTTAAATCAATTGCAAGATTGGCAGCGAGTCTCACGAATTATGGCCTCGTTTCTGCCGTAACGTTGTTTATTGGAAGATCTGTCTGCCCTGTTACCTTTCTCTGCGACATAGAAGTAAATTGTGTTGTTGGATTAGCAATAAAATTCAAGAGCGCATCAGAAGATTCTGGCAGTTGTCGGATGAGCGGACGAACAGTCTCCACAAAAATTTTCTCAGGATTATCAAAATATCTCCAGTAAGAAAAACGCTTGCATAAGTCACGGACCTGATCCCAAGCTCTTTGATAAGAGCCTTGTGGGATTGCCAAAATATAGGCATATGGCCCCGCCAGTGCAATGTAAGCATTGTCATCGTGTCTCAGAATATTTTGCAATCTAGATTTAAAATCTTGTCCAAATTTCTGCCAAAAAAAGCGGTTATCGGGATATTTTTTTATTATGTGATCGAGAAAGCTGATATCGAGACCGATAAATACAAAGTCCTTGCCACTCTCTGCGGCCTTCACGGTATTCATATCACCAAAAAACTCCCGATCAGCAAGAGCAAGAACGTCAAACAAAGACTTTTCTTTGGTAGAGATAGAACCTTTGGGAGTGGTGAAGTGTTGCAATTCCCAAATAGCGTAAGCACCACTCAAGAAATTTTCAATGAGATGCCATGATGGTTGAAAATGATCATCTTGGAAAATATCTTTTCCAATCTCTTTACCAACTTCGTGATGTTCTTTGATTTCTAAAAATACCATCATGGCCGGATTATCGAATGGGCCAATGAGATTGAGTGAAATCAATTTAGGCCCTAGATTTTCTAACGCCACCTGTGCGGCCATATTCTGCATGACAGGACTAGGACCTGCACAGACAGGTAACGATGGTAAAGGAACAAACTTGGGACTGACGACCGGTGGTGTAATCAGTTTTTTTTCTGATAAGGAGTATTCATATAACGCGAAGCGCTTAATCCAATGCCACTTTTCAAAATGGGCCACTAACCAGGTAGAAAAATCCTGCGCATTTCGTAAGGCTTCTCCATCAAACTGAAAATTTTTGAGTTCAGTACTCGCTTCTAACTGTAAGCGCAGTTCTTCATTGTCTTTTAATAAGCGGGCCAATTGGGCATCTCTCTTTCCAAGGTCGAGTTCTTTTTGCTTTAAGAGCCCCTCTAGCGCCAAATGTTGGTTCACTCTTAGAAGCAATGATTTGATGGGGGCTTCGTAGTCAGCTTGTCTGCGAATCAGCCCGTAATGGGCATAATCTAAAGTAGAGGTAAGCAATGGGCGGTGATCGTCTTTGTAAAAGAACGCAAGCGGAAGTTGGCCGCCCTTAATCAGTGGATGAGCTGAAAGCGGCATGTGGCCTTTCCCCATAAGGGAGACATCAATTAAGGCGAGAGAAGGGGGACGATTGAGAATGCCATGCCAGAATGGACCAAATTCTGTATAACAAATGGGATTAATTTCGGCCTTTTTAAACACACTTGACAATTCTCGTGCATCTCGGACATCGGCCATCAACATCACAACTTCAAAATATTTTGTTATTTCACTCATATTTGCACCCTAGTCCATTGCCGACAATCGCTCCTGCTTATGTCGGCATACTTTACGTCCTATATATAATATAGGGCGAATCACGCACTGCCTACATGCTTTCTTACAAGCTGTGCTAAATCAATGGAATTTTGCCCATTCATCTCATGATCTAGCTCACTTAGGCGAACATGTGCCGCCTGATAAAGCGGCAACCGCTCCAAGTAAATATTACTTAGTTGCTCCTCATCCTTCCGGGCAAGTGGGCGGATGGGGTCGCCTTGAATGCGCTTGAAACAAATTTGAAAAGGTGTATCAACCCAGACCAACAATACTTCTGCCTGTTCTTTAATCGCCTTCACGACCTCAGAATTCAACGCCCCCCCTCCCAAGCTCACACAAACATTCTTCTTCCAGGACAAGATTTCGAGAAGTGAAGATTTCTCTACCTCCCGAAATTTATTCCACCCTAGGCGTTCAATTGACTCGCCTAAATGTCGATCATCCTGAGATTTAAGTTGCTGAAACAGACAATCATCCAAGTCTAGAAAATCCCAATAATTCCTCGACTGTTCAGATCGTGTCCTCAGATTTTGCATGAGATAAGTTTTACCCGATCCCATAAAACCACAAAAAAAGATTTTCATGAACTCGCCTTTCGCATAGCGCTATCGTGAGAAGTTCTTGCGTTATCAAATGAATTATCGTACACATGGACGCCGTAAAACCATCATTAATTGATATTTTTTTGTTTTTATTTGTTGGAGTTAACCATGGCAGTACCTAAGAAAAAAACCAGTGTTTCCAGAAAAGGAAAGAGACATGCTGGGCAGCATCATAAGCTTTCCGCAAAAACAGTTGGGCGCGATGCTACGACTGGCGACTATGTACTAGCTCATCGAGTAAACCCTGCTACAGGTACCTATAAGGGAATCAAAATCTTTACTTCTCGAACTGAAAAATTGGCACTCAAAGCGCAAACAGAATCTACACCAGAGTAGAGTCGTGAAAAAATATTGAAGGGCCGCTAATTATCCAGATTAAGACAGGCCATAAATTGGACCTTTTTTTGTCATTTTTTATCATTATCAAAATCAAGGGTAGCGTATGGGCCACTATCAAACCAAAATTCTAGGAACGGGAATTTACATCCCAAAACGAATTCTCACCAACACCGAATTGGAAAAGATGGTAGAAACCAATGACCAGTGGATTGTCGAGCGTACTGGAATCAAAGAACGCCGTATATGTTCTCCTGATGGGGGCGAATTTCCCACAGATATGGCTTACCATGCAACCCAACAGGCCTTGAAAGCCGCCAACTTGATCGCCAACGATATTGACATGATTTTGTTTGGGTCAGTGACTCCCGATATGAAACTCCCCAACAGTGCCTCAATTCTCCAAACCAAGCTTGGAATTACTAATAAGTGCGCCTGCCTTGATTTGGCTGCAGCATGCTCTGGTTTTGTTTATGGCCTTAATATGGCCCATGCAATGATTCAAACCGGGATGATCAAAACTGCTCTCGTGATTGGCTCCGAAATGCTCAGCCGTGAAGTAAATTGGAAAGATCGCTCGATCTGCATCCTCTTTGGCGACGGATGTGGTGTCGCTCTCGTGGGACGTGCGCCAGAGGGCGATCCATCAACCATATTCTCGACTTATCTGGGTGCGGATGGGACAGGGAAGGAGTTTTTTGATCAACCGATTGGTGGGGCCGTGACTCCCATTACCGCACAACACCTCCTGGAAGGTTCACACCTTATGAAAATGAAAGGCGGTGAGATGTTCAAAGTTGCCACCCGTACTCTGGCCCAATGTGCAAGATATGTTTTAGATGATGCCAAAATGTCGCTGGAACAAGTTGATTGGCTCATTCCTCACCAAGCAAATCTACGAATCATCGAAACCACGGGAAAAATTTTAGGCATCCCAGAGAGCAAAGTCATTATCAACATTCAAAAATATGGCAATACTTCCGCAGCCACAGTACCCATCGCCTTCCATGAAGCCATCACAGAAGGCAAAATAAAGCGAGGAGATATTGTCCTTCTGGATGCCTTTGGAGCAGGATTAACTTTTGGTTCGACCCTATTGCGATACTAAATAGGAGACACGGAGATTGTATGAACAAACAGGTGACTCTACTCTTTCCCGGGCAAGGTTCTCAATATGTTGGTATGGGATTGCCACAATATAAACATTCAAAAGAAATTTTTGAATGCGCCGACAACACGCTCGATTTTCCACTCACCAAACTGATGTTTGAGGGACCTGAAGATCAATTAAAACTCACTGAAAATACCCAGCCTGCCATTATTACTCACTCTATGGCATTGCTTAACCAGCTAACTTCAGAATTAGCAAAATTAAATGTGACCATCGTTCGATGTCTTGGTCACTCTGTCGGAGAATATGCCGCGTTGATTGCGGTCGGTTCTTTAACTTTCGAAAATGCTCTCCGTCTGGTGCGGGCCCGTGGGCAATTTATGCAACAGGCAGTCCCCCTAGGTATCGGGGCCATGTATGCACTTCTAAAAGTCCCTGAAGATCTTGTTATCAAGGCCTGTCGGGAAGCTTCGAGTCCAGACAATGAGGTCATGCCAGCAAATTTCAATGAACCCAATCAAATTGTCATTTCGGGACACAAAGATGCTACGGAAAAGGCCATCGCCTGGATTAAAGCAAACTATCCTCAACCCCATCGCGCCATGGAACTCCCAGTGTCCGCGCCTTTCCATTCACGTCTCATGCGTCCTGCTGCTATAAAAATGCAAGAAATACTTTTCAATACATCTCTCGCTCCAAATGAGATTGCCTACATCGCCAATATTGATGCCAACGAATACGGGCCTGGCACTAAATCTGAACAGATCAAAGACAATCTACATCGCCAAATTGAGGGAAGCGTACTGTGGTTGCAAAGTATAAAATCACTACCCGAAAATACTATCTGTCTTGAGGTAGGTCCCGGACGAGTCTTGGCCGGACTCGTGAAAAAAACTCGCCCTGATTTAAAAACTATTTCCCTTGATCAAGAGGGAGCATTTCAACAATTAAGGGAGACCTTCCAATGAGTGGACACGCCATTTATCCCGATTTAAAAGATAAAATTATTCTCGTCACAGGTGCTTCACGAGGCATTGGCAAGACAATCTGTGAAACTTTATCCTCACAAGGAGCTACAGTAGTTTTTTCCACACGTGGTGGCCCTGAGGAAAAAGAAAAACTTCGCCAGCATTTTGAAAGCTTGGGCGGCAAGTCTTATGGACTCTCCTTCGATGTGACCGATACGGCCAAGGCCCAGGAACAGCTTGAAAACTTTACCAAAGAAGTCGGCCCTATTTCTGGACTAGTTAATAATGCAGGCGTGGCGCGCGATCAACTCATTATGCGTGTGAAGAGTAACGATGTTGACGAGATTTTAAACGTCAATTTGAAATCGGCCATCATGATGTGTGCTCTCTTGTCTCGTAACTTTCTCAAGGCCCGCGATGTTTCTATCGTCAATATTAGCTCGGTCGTGGGTCTAATGGGGAATGGGGCCCAGACGGTGTACGCCGCTTCTAAGGCGGGTCTGATCGGCTTGACCAAATCTCTGGCGAAAGAGTTATCGAGTCGCCAAGTGCGATGCAACGCAATATGTCCCGGGTTTATTGAGACAGATATGACCGGGGCCCTTGATGAGAAAGTAAAGCTAAGCTATCTTACCGGAATCCCTTTAGGAAAATTTGGGACAACACAAGATGTGGCCAATTTGACATGCTTTTTGTTAAGTATGTCATCTTCGTACATTACTGGTGAAGTGATCAAAGTGGATGGTGGTCTTTACATTTAGTCTATTAACAGAGTTTTTTATTTTAGCGTTTAAAAGCAAGGAGTACGCCCATGATGCAAGAAAAAGTGATTAAGTTAATTAGCGATGCTACAAAAATTGATGCCGGCAAGATCACATTAGACACTAGTTTTGTTGACGATCTCAATCTTGATTCACTCGATATCGTTGAACTTATGATGAAGATGGAAGACGATTTTGGAATTGAAATTCCAGAGGAAGATGCAGAAGGACTAAAAACTGTTAAGGACGTTGTATCCTACCTAGAAAAAAAGCAATAACAAAAAAAGGCCTTCGGGCCTTTTTTTTTACGTCCTTTTGAATCTCAGTTTAAGGAGTAGCTAGTGGCAAAAAATCGTGTCGCCGTTACAGGAATGGGTACTATCTGTGGACTTGGTACCGATCTTCCAACAGTTTGGCAGAAGCTCATCAATGGACAATCTGGCATTTCTAAAATTGAAAATATCAACACCGAAATTATCCCCTGTAAAATAGCTGGGGAGGTAAAGAATTTTGTCCTAACTGATGACGTTTTTCCTGCCAAGGAGGCAGGCCGTTTTGATCGCTTTATTCTTTTTGCAGTCAAAGCTGCTCACGAAGCCCTCCATCATGCCGGTCTCGAAGATTTAAAGAAAAATTATCTGCCAGACCGCATGGGGTGTATTTTGGGTGTCGGCATGGGCGGGTTGCCAGAGATCGAGAGGACCTGTGAAACTTTTTTAAGTAAGGGCAGCCGCAGAGTTTCACCATTCTTTATCCCTGCGATTATTCCCAATATGGCCCCCGGAGTGATTTCCATTCAGTTTGGACTCACGGGAGTGAATTATCATATTTCCAGCGCTTGTGCTTCTTCCACTCATGCTATCACAGCGGCCACCTACGAAATTGAGAGCGGACGCCATGATGTCATTGTCACGGGCGGTTCTGAAAGCGTTATCAGTAATTTGCCCATCTCCGGCTTTGCAAATATGAAGGCCTTGTCAAAACGGGAAGACGAACCAACTCGGGCATCTCGTCCTTTTGATCGTGACCGTGATGGCTTTGTCATGGGCGAAGGTGCAGGCATTCTTGTTTTAGAAAATCTGGAAAAGGCCCACGCCCGTGGTGCCACAATCTATGCTGAAGTGGTTGGGCATGGTGCCAGCGCCGATGCCTATCACATCACCGCCCCACACCCCGAAGGAGAAGGAGCAAGAAGGTGCATGAAATTGGCCTTGCAATCCGCCAATTTGCAACCCGAGCAAATTGGACATATTAACGCCCATGGCACCTCAACACCATTAGGTGATATCGGAGAAACAAAAGCTATTAAGGGAATCTTTGGCCAGCACGCTCAAAAAATAAAAATCTGCTCGACTAAAAGCATGATCGGCCATTTATTGGGTGCCGCTGGTGGGATTGAATCCATCTTTTGTATTATGTCTCTCCATAATGGCATTATTTCCCCCACCATCAACTTGGAAAATCCTGACCCTGAATGTGATCTTGATTATGTACCCAATGTGGCCCAGAGAATCCAAGTTGAGTATGCCCTCAATAATAGTTTTGGGTTTGGTGGTACCAATGCCAGTATCATTTTCAAACACTATTCCAACTGAGGAGTTTCAATGTTTTATTCCAATACACATTCACTCAAAACCGTTGATGCTGAAGTGAGCACCGTCATCGATTTAGAATTAAAGCGCCAAGAAGAAGGGCTCGAATTGATTGCTTCAGAAAATTATGCTTCCCCTGCGGTTATGGAGGCACAAGGTTCGGTGCTTACAAATAAATATGCCGAGGGTCTGCCCAGAAAACGTTATTATGGCGGATGTGAATTCGTCGATGCAGTAGAAGAATTGGCGATTGAACGGGTTAAAAAACTTTTTGGTGCAAACTTTGCCAATGTTCAACCACACTCCGGCTCCCAAGCCAACATGGCGGCTTATCTTTCACTCATAGACCTTGGTGATGTGGTACTCGGTATGAATCTGGCAGAAGGAGGACATCTCACTCACGGCTCGCCAGTTAATTTTTCTGGACGCTTCTATAAAGTTAGCGCTTATGGCCTCAATCCCAAAACTGAAACCATTGATTATGATGTCTTGGCCGAACAGGCCAAGCAGCTTCGCCCCAAACTGATTGTGGCAGGTGCCAGTGCTTATCCCCGCATTATTGATTTTGCTAAATTTCGCACAATCGCAGATAGCGTAGGAGCGAAACTAATGGTGGATATGGCCCATATCGCCGGGCCAGTTGCGGCCGGACTCCACCCAAATCCTATGGAATTTGCGGATATCGTAACTTCCACCACTCATAAAACTCTCCGTGGCCCCCGGGGTGGTATTATTCTTACTCAAAAAGAAGAACTGGCGAAAAAAATAAATTCCAATGTGTTTCCTGGTATTCAAGGTGGCCCTCTTGAACATGTTATTGCTGCCAAAGCTGTGGCCTTTAAGGAAGCTTTGCAACCCGAATTTAAAACTTATCAAGCCCAGGTTCTCAAAAATGCCGCTCGCCTTGCCTCTGGTCTGATAAAGAACGGCCTCCAGTTAGTATCGGGAGGGACCGAAAATCATTTGTTACTCGTAAAAACTGATTCTGTGGCCCTTTCCGGTAAGGAGGCCGAAAAGGCGTTAGAATTGGCAGGAATGACTTGTAATAAGAATATGGTTCCCGGTGATAAGAGATCGCCCTTTATCACCTCGGGCATTCGTCTTGGCACGCCTGCCATTACGACTCGTGGACTAAGTGAAAAACACATGGATTGGTTGGCCGACACCATCACGCGTGCCCTGAAAAAAAGTAAAGATGAAAGCTATCTTAACGGGATTCGCCAAGAGGTGCTTCAACTATGTCGAGAATTTCCAGTTTATACGGGGATTGTTTAACGACTTAGGAGGCGCGTTTTCTCCTAAGAAAATACTTGTCCAGCGACAATTACTAAAAAAAGCACTACTGCAAACTGGATGAACGCATGCACAGAAGAATCCTTAGTTGAGGCGATCTTGTGAACTTAACAAATTGCCTATGAAAACGTCAATTGCGATCTCCTCTCGCCCTTTCGATTTGCTCTTGGTATGTAATTATTCCAAGAATTTTTTATTATTGTTCCCCGTACCTTGTCTTATTCCATTTGAAAAAGTAATAGTTTTACTAGGTTGGAGAATGGTTTATGCATTGCCCAAAATGTCAGGCAAATGATACCAAAGTTATCGACTCGCGCCATTTCGATCTTGGCAGCGCAGTTCGACGTCGCAGACGTTGTGAAGTTTGCCAATACCGCTTCACTACTTACGAACAAATTGAAATGGAACTTCCTACCATTGTCAAAAATGATGGCCGACGAGAAGTGTTTGATCGTGACAAGATAATGAATGGCCTCCTGAAGGCGTGCCAGAAACGACCTATTTCAGTTGCGGAGCTGAATTCCGTAGCAGATCGCATTGAACAGACTTTGGCACAAAACGGCCCAAAAGAGATCCCGAGCAAGGATATTGGAAAAATGGTGATGGAAGAATTGAAAACACTTGACCCAGTTGCCTATGTACGTTTTGCTTCCTTTTATTGGAATTATGATGATGTGGAATCATTCGTATCCGGATTAACCAGTAACTATACCGGCAAAGTGCCAGGTCCCATCAAAATAGTGCAAACTGAGAGTTTAAACTGATGGCCACTTATAATGCTAAACAGGCCGGCAGGGAATTTGCTTTTCGCTTTCTCTATCAATGGGAAGTGACAAATCCGGCTTCAGCTTCCCCACCACAAAATGAAGCTCTTGATACGGCAATTGAGTTCTTTCAACATATTTTTATTGATGAAAATGAAAATGCCATAAGCATAGACCAGCGAGGCATCACTTTTGCCCGCCAACTTATCGCCCAGGTTTTTTCAAAGAATCTTGAGATTGAAGAATGTTTGACAAAATTTTTAAAATTCAAAGGGCCCAATAGTACCAATAAAGTCGACTTAGCTCTGCTTAAGCTAGGCACTTGTGAATTACTCTTTTTTTGCGACACCCCTTATAAGGTGGTTATAAATGAGGCCATCAACCTGGCCAAACAATATGGCCCACAAGATTCACCCAGTTTTATTAATGGCGTCCTCGACAAAGTGGCGCGATTAAAACAATAATTTTGTATGTGCAACTCACCCCCAGCTTTTCGTGAGCAAATAGGACCTGAAGTCCTTGGAATTTTTTGGATTACAAGAAAGACACTCTCGGAGTTCCCCTCGCCATTTCTAGATGTCGACTATCTTCTTGATGGGCTTTTAACCTATCATTTGAGGCGCACTGATACGAAAGAAGCTTCGACGCACACGGAACGCCACAACTTTTTTATGTCGCACAACTTTGGACGGCCGTTTTTTGTTGCTCATATCAATGCTCATGAGCAAGTTTTAAAAAAAGATTTTGCAAGCTTGATGCAGCTCTTTACGGAAAGCGATAGCGGGAAGAGGAGTCAATTGCCCACGCCAGATAAAATCATCATCTTACTCGATAAAGAACGGCCTGAGTTACCTGAAATTAATTTTCTTAGACAGTCATTTCCAGAAAAACGTTTTGAAATAATCCATGCCTGATTTCTTGAATACCAAACTCTGGTTATCAGTATTTTTCGTAAGATTTAACCTCGATAATTTCACTTCCGAAGTGAGAATTGATGGTGTCTTTCAAAGCAAAGCGCTGATCGTTATAGACGTATACTTGCCTTGCCAAACTAACAAATTCTGCACCAAAATCTTGCAATTTGTCTTTTTGCCGAATAGCATCCTCCACATCCCACAATTTAGCATTCACCATGATCAATTCTTTAATATATTTTTCCATCTCACCTAAACCCTGCGCGCTAACTAACTCTCTTAATGAATTAAGTTCATAATTGATGTGTTGGAGTTTGACTTTATCTTTGATCTTTTGTTTTTTAATTTCCAAAATAGATATCCTATCTGCCAACTCTCCTATTCCAATGGGACATACAATCTTCACCTTACGCTCCGATTTCTCTATAAAAAACTTCCAATATTTCATATTCGACAAGGCCGGAAGGAGCATTCACCGAAGCCACATCGCCTACTTCTTTGCCTAAAAGAGCAGTGCCTAAGGGAGAGCGCCAAGAAATTCTTCCCAATGTCGTATCAACTTCATCGACCCCGACGATAGCGCATTGTTTTACTTCCTTATTTTCCAGGTTTTTGATAGTGATCGAAGCACCGAATTGAATTTTGTTGGAGTTCGTCGATCTAGTTTCCACCACAACCGCACTTTCAATTCTAGAACTTAGAAAGTGCACACGTTTATCAATTTCACGAAGTCGCTTTTTGCCATAAATATAATCGGCATTTTCTGAACGATCTCCATTGGCTGCGGCCCAGGCCACGATACGAGTGACTTCAGGGCGCTCTATTCGCAATAAAGTATTTAACTCATCTACCAATTTCTGATGGCCTTGAGGAGTGATGTAATTTTTCTCATTTTGTTTACTGAAAGCAGTGTTCATAATTGGTGTTTCTCACGCATATGTTTGAGAAGACCCCGAGAGCAATCTTGCACAATGTCGAGTACGAGTTCAAAGGCCTCAGGCCCACCATGATAAGGGTCTGGAACAATATTCTCAGTTCGATCCACCTTAAAATCAGTCATTTTATAAATTTTGATAGAGGACATACCAATGGGATCAAGAATCTTCAGATCTTGTATATTGGAATCGTCCATCGCAATAATATAATCAAAAGCTATAAAATCTATTCTTGGGTCAAATTTCCTAGAAATCGAAGTGATGTCTAATCCCCTCTGCTTTGCATGCTTAATGCTGCGTGGGTCTGCCCTTTCACCGGCATGATGGCCTATGGTGCCGGCCGAATCCACAACAATTTGAGACGACAAACCCTGATACTTAACTTCAGCAATAAACGCCGCCTCGGCAGAGGGAGACCGACAGATATTACCGAGACATACGAATAATACTTTTAGCATAGCTTCACCACTTGCCAGATTAACACGACTTGAGTATTTGGAAAACTCTGTCAGCAAAGGTAATATGCTATAGATGTGCGATGATCCATTACATCAGGTTTAAAGGAGAATTTGTATGGCCGTACTCACAATCCTCAGAATGGGGCATCCCGTTTTGCGCGAGAAGGCCAAATTGATAGGCCCGGAAGAATTGCAATCCCGTGAATTGCTGACACTCGTTGAAGATATGTTTGAGACGATGGCGGCCTATGAAGGGATTGGGCTAGCAGCACCCCAAATTGGCGTCTCTAAGCAATTGGCCATTGTGGGGATTCCTGAAGATAACCCGCGCTATCCGGATGCACCAGAAACTAAACAGTATGTTATTATCAACCCCAAAATTAAGATCCTGGACACTAAACTCCAAGGATTTTGGGAAGGGTGTTTGTCGGTCCCAGGCCTGAGAGGCCATGTGGAAAGACCACGAAAATTGCAAATTGATTTCACGACTCTGGCCGGCAACATTGAACGAATTGTCGTGGAAGATTTTGTGTCCACCGTTTTTCAACATGAGCTCGATCACCTTGAGGGCAAACTCTATATCGATCGCATTAAAGACACGCGTAAACTTGCCTTTAATGAGGAATATGACTCTTTTCTTTGTCCCGATCGTGATAAAGACAAAAA
>CAYHRT010000022.1:23683-26917 GCA_964359085.1 uncultured Bdellovibrio sp.
TAGTTTTTCCTAAAGGTCCTAAAAAGAATGGGTGAGAAATTACCCACACCAGCGGGCAAGGCCTGACGAAAAAATTCAGCAAACAGGGAATACTTCACTTTACCGCCCTTGGGAAGAATGGCTTTATGGAACACACGACTTACAAAAAAATGGGTCGATAAATAATTTTTTGGGGATGACGCCATAACCTCAATAAGCCCCATAGCTGCCATCGGCGCAATAATCTTTTCACTCAAATAAAGGTTATGACCACTCTCTTCGATATCATCGGCAATAACCATTTCTCGCCGGGCCTGATTTAATAAATCGAGGGGTTCACGATAAGATTCTACCTGAATATACAAACCACCCAGGCACAAAGTTGAGGCAATATTTTGCAAAACCAACATTTGATCCTGTTGATTCATCACATTGATGATCGATCGCTCGGTGATGATAATATCGGCCTTGCTGGGAAAAAATGAAAGTTCTCTTGCGTCACCTAAGGCCAAGGTACAATTCATTATTTCACGACTGGTGGCCAACTCAAACAATTCGGGTACAAATTCAAGACCACATAGCAGTATCTCAGAAAAGGTCTCTCTAATTTTGGCCAAAAGATACCCATTGCCACATCCCACGTCCAAAATCGTCACAGGGCCACCAACATGTTTATTACAAAATATACCAATCTCTTTAAGGAAAAAATTCGTCTCCGATTCACGAATATAAGGATCTTCCATAGAACAAGTACCCGCTAGACCATTCAATTTAGCGACTCGTTGGTAATGCTCATGGAGAATTTTGTCGTAATCTTTTAACATCCGCTTTTCTCGGCCAATTAGTTGACTAGACAGTCGGTATTGCCACCTTGAAGTTTGGAGGGTTTCTTGGCCTTGGCTTCTTCTTCTAGTTTCTTTTTCAAATCTTCCTCTGTTTTACAACCACCTTCTTTGGCTTTCAAATCTGAAAAATCATCCACCTGAGCTGATTGTTCTATTTTGCTCTGTGGGGTTTTCGCCTTTTCCGATTTGCAAGCACCTTGCATGATGAGACTAACAAAAATGAAACATGAAAAGATACTAACTCGTAACCTTCTCACAATGCCTCCATTCATTAAGATTGTTTACTATAATTAAAAGTTTGGAGTCCCATCAGCCAACGATATGCAAAGCGTGGTATCAACGAGAGAAAGGTGATGAGTAAATTCATGCGCAAAGGAAAGAGATAGAGTGCACGTCGAGAGTCTATGGCCTGAGCAATAATATTAGCACCTTTTTCTCCACTCATGAGAAAGGGCATCGAGTGAGTATTTTGCTGAGTCATCGGTGTATCAATAAAGCCGGGACAAATGCAAGAGACAGGAATATTGAGAGGTTTTAAATCAATCGACCACGACTCACATAAGCGCACGACAGCGGCCTTCGAAGCCGAATAGGCCCCTGCCCCAGGCAATCCGACAAACCCAGCAACAGATGCAATGGCCACCAAGTGCCCCGATTTTTTGCTTACGAAGTGTTGCATGGCCGCTTCAAAGGAATAGAGCACACCAAGAACATTGGTCTCTAAGATTTCTTTTGCCGCTTGAAAATCGGGAATATTCGATTTACTCCCGACTGAACGACCGGCATTGGCAATCACGACATCCAATCCTTGGGCCCTCTCAGTAAAATCTCGAACCGCCTCAATCAAGGCCCCTCTGTCACTGACATCCAACTGGTAAACCCAAAGCACTTTTTGATGTTGTTCCCAAAAGCCCTTGGGTAACTTAGAAAGATCACGGCCACAAATACCGACGCGATGGCCCCGATGTAAATACAATTTTACCAATTCGAATCCAATCCCTGTTGTTCCACCTGTAATAAAATAGTTCATTTTGTCCTCATATTTAACCAGAGCAACAGCTATCATTACTCTGATGCCGTTTAGAAAATAGTTTTTTAACCGCCTTAAAAGAGCTACAAAGCAGCAATCCCATCCCTATTACACCTACCAAAAGTAAAAATGTACTGCGCTCATGCTGTCCTTCCTCAGGCATTGCCCGACTTGCTAATAAAGTCCAAGAAAAATATTGATAGAGCATATCTACAAGGTAGGATAACAATAAGGCGATTAAAGTATTTACGCCCGTATGAATGGTTATAAAACGCATCCCAAAAGCTTTTTTAAGTGAAAGCAAACTGGACAAATTTGAAAAAGGCCCGGCCATCAAAAAAAGAAATACCGCTCCTGGAGTAAGACCCTTGGCCAAAAGACCTGGAGCTAATGGGGTACTCGATTCAGCACAGACATAAATGGGAACTGACACGATAATAATGCCTACACGTCCCCAAAAACCAGAGGCATTCTCTAAGGCCCCCATGGGCACCCATACCGCGACCGCTGCTCCCAACGCGAGACCTAAAAGTGGCCAATATCCAAAATCGTCTAACACGTCAATGAAAGCAAACTTGAGTCCCTTCTTCACCTTTTTCCACCAAGAAATTTCTCGCGTGGCCAAATCTATCTCGGTGCAATGACCACTACAGCAGTCTATGGGCACGGAGTTATCAGAAGGGTTCGCGTGGACTCTCCCGCAAAAGGCGATCACCAAAGCGGTTGTCAGTCCCATGATCAGTGAAGCCACTGGCCGCAAAATGGCCATGCTTGGGCCAAGCATGGCCCATGTTAAAAAAAAGGAAGTGGGCGATGTTTCTGGTGTGGTGGTTAAAAAGGCCGAAATCGACGATTGACTCAAACCCTTTTTGCGCAAAGTTTGTGCCACAGGTAAAACAGAACAAGAACAAAGAGGTAAAGGAATCCCAATTAACGCCACTTTGACGGAATTCAGAAAACTTTTTTTGCGTGTGTCTTCGGGGATCGTCAATAACTTACCGAACAAACCGTTTTGATTGTCACCCACAAAAGTAAAGATCAATCCCGATAAAATAAGACCGGCCACCAACGCAGGGCCTAAATCCAAGCACCATTCTAAAAAAGTCTTAAAAAAAAGATCAAATTCTTGTGTCATCTAAGTGGTAATCTCTTTCATCCTCTCGCACCGTGTCTTTCAGGGAATCTCTTTCTCAAAAAGGGAGAATTTCCTTGACGGTAATTACCGAGATTAACTATATTTGCCTCACATTGCAACATCGCGGGGGAGTAGTTAAGTTGGTTATAACGTCGCCCTGTCACGGCGAAGGCCGCGGGTTCGAGTCCCGTCTCTCCCGCCATTTGCGAACCCGAGTAGTTGGAAATAACTATTCGAGAAGATTG
>CAYHRT010000023.1:0-17651 GCA_964359085.1 uncultured Bdellovibrio sp.
TGAAGATGATCGCCCTTTTTTCCGTGATATAAATAAGATCGTCGCCCTTTTTGAGGAGCAAGAAATCATCGCTGCGGTTGAAAGTGTTACAGGAGTTCTAAACTAATGGGCCAAAATCTAAAACACCAAAACGATCCGTTCATTATACCTCTCCCACCCACTGGTCCAACCTTAACTTGCAAAGGTTGGCATCAAGAAGCCGCGCTTCGCTGTCTGCTTAATAACTTGCATCCTGATGTTGCAGAAGATCGTGATCGCCTCATTGTTTATGGTGGGAATGGCCAGGCCGCAAGAAATATCAATTGTTTGAAAAGTATCATTCGCGCTCTTAAGACGCTTGAAAATGATGAGACTTTGCTCATCCAATCTGGCAAGCCTGTTGGCATCTTAAAATCGCACGCCGCTTCACCTCGCGTCCTCATCGCCAACTCGAATCTTGTACCTCATTGGGCCACCTGGGATCACTTTAATCAACTCAAAAATGAAGGCAAAATGATGTACGGTCAAATGACCGCCGGCTCTTGGATTTACATTGGCAGTCAGGGAATCTTGCAAGGTACTTACGAAACGTTTATGGCGGCGGCGATTAAGCACTATGGCATCGGTCGCAACCTGGCCAGAAAAATTATTCTTTCCGCTGGAATGGGCGGCATGGGAGGTGCCCAGCCTCTTGCCGTAAAAATGGCGGGTGGTATTTTTATCGGTTGTGATGTTGATGCCAATCGAATTAAAAAGCGTTTGCAGACTTCTTACCTAGACTATTTTGCTAAATCCTATGATGAAGCAATTGCCATTGCTCAAGAAAAAGCGGCAAAAGATATTCCTTTCTCTGTGGCGGTTACTGGTAATGCTGCTGATTTCTTTGAATATTTTTTAAAAAAGAATATCGTGCCGTCATTGGTCACTGACCAAACATCTGCCCATGATCCGCTCTATGGATATGTTCCCAGAGACATGGATTTAAATGCTGCTCAATTATTACGTTCTCAAGACCCTAAAAAATATACTTCCCTTTCATATATAACGATGCGCGATCATGTGGCGAGTATGATTGAGTTTCAGAAACAGGGTTCCCACGTATTTGACTATGGTAACAATCTAAGACAGGGAGCTTTAATTGCTGGCCTCCAAAATGCGTTTTCATTTCCGGGATTTGTCCCGGCATACATTAGACCGCTTTTTTGCGAGGGTTATGGCCCCTTTCGTTGGGTGGCGCTTTCTGGTGACCCTGAAGATATTTACAAAACCGACAAAGCTATTTTAGAACTTTTTCCTAACGATCAGAAACTTCACACATGGCTGAGCAAGGCCAAGAGTATGATCAAATTTCAGGGTCTACCTGCTAGAATATGTTGGTTAAAATATGGCGAGCGTGCAAAGGCCGGTCTTCTTTTCAATAAAATGGTTCGCGACAAAATCCTTCTAGCTCCAATCGCCATTGGCCGTGATCACCTTGATTGTGGTTCTGTTGCCTCTCCCAACCGTGAAACAGAAGGCATGCGGGATGGCACTGATGCTGTTTCAGACTGGGCCCTTCTCAACTTGATGATTAATACCGCCAATGGTGCCTCTTGGACCAGTTTTCATCACGGTGGCGGTGTTGGAATCGGGTATTCACAGCATGCCGGAATGGTTATTGTTGCTGATGGTACACCCGAAATGGATGAGCGTCTTCGACGTGTTTTGAATTCTGATCCTGGAATGGGAGTTTTACGTCATTATGATGCCGGATATGACGAAGCCATTAACTTTGCTCGAACGACAGATTTAAATATCCCTATATAATTTTTGGTTTTTATCAATGACCACTTATCTTTGGAAAAATTTTGAACAGATTGTCACGCTTGAGGGAGTTGTATTCAAGGATGGCAGAAAGCTCACTCCCCCGGATCTTTCTATTATCTCTGATGGTGCTGTCATCTTTTCTGATGATGAAATATTGTGGGTTGGAAGTTCAAGTAAAATTCCAAGAGGGTTTAATGTTACCTCTTCACAATCTTTTCCTGACCATGTCCTTTTACCTGAAATCATTGATTCTCATACGCACCTAATCTTCGGCGGCGACCGCTCCCACGAATATGCACAACGGTTAAATGGTATTGATTACCAAGAAATCGCAAATCAAGGTGGCGGCATTAACCATACCGTCAAAGAAACTATTAAACTTTCCTATGATGAACTCTTTAATATTGCTGACCGACGTGTTCGTGAAATTTCTCAATATGGCATAGGTACCATGGAGATCAAAACAGGTTATGCCTTAAGTATTGATGGTGAAATTCAACTTTGTCGGATTATTCACAAGCTTAAGAAGAAATATTTTCCTCGACTACGGATTTTCTGTACCCTGATGGCAGCCCATGCCATTCCTCATAGCTACCCTAATTCCACTGCCTATCTCGAAGAAGTTGCAATACCTGTACTCAAACAAATGGCCTCCGAGGGGATCATCGATTTTGTAGATATTTTCCATGAGCAGGCTTACTTTAATGATAACGATTTAGAGAAAATTGCATCGAATGCCGTTCGTCTTGGCATCCCACTGAAAATTCACGCTGATGAATTTAATGATAACCGCGGCGCTCTCCTTGCTGCTCATTATAAGGCGGTAAGCGCCGACCATTTATTAAAAATATCCAGCGAAGGAATAAAGGCCCTTGCCGGAGCAAGAACGATTGCGACATTGCTCCCGGGTACTGGGCTTTTTCTTGGCAAGGGCATGGCCCCTGCTCGTAATCTTTTAGATGCTGGCGTGAAAGTGGCCTTGGCGTCAGATTTTAATCCGGGAAGTTGTCATTTTAATAACCTCCTGTTTCTTGCGAGTATTGCAGCTCCCTCGTACAAAATGAATCTAGCTGAACTCTGGGCCGGAATAACTTTCAATGCCGCTGCCGCTCTTGGACTCACAACAAGTGGTGCTATTGTTGCAGGATTTTTGCCACGCTTTTCAATGTTTAAAACCAAGAATTTTGAACATATAACCTACAATTGGGGTAAAAACACCTTTCGGCAGGATATTCGGTATTCAGAAGATTAGGGCCTTATTGCTGAACGAAGCGTTTCCGTAAATTCCTTTGCGGTAAAATCCTTTTGCCCTTGGATAATATCCATGATTTTCCCGTCTTTAAAAATTAGGGTTTGTGGAATGTTTGCGATAAAAAGTCGATTGGCCAATGCAGAATTTTTATCGGGAATTAAGGGAAACTGAATCGCAAACTTCGCAGAAATTTTTTCAATGTTCCTCGATTGATCCTCCGAATCTTCATTTACACCGAAGATCATCACTTCACTGTCTTTAAACTGTTTTTGCAATTGCACAAGACCAGGCATCTCTTCTAAGCAAGGAACGCACCAGGCTGCCCAAAAATTTATGACAATTACCCGCGAAGATAGTTTTGTCATCTCATAATTAATGCCATTGTGATCAACCAAATTTAATGTTTTGAAAACATGTTCAAGTTGTGCAGCACGGTTATTTTCAAGGTTAGTTGGTCCTGCAACTAATTTAAAACTATTGAAAACAATTTGTCCGACTAAAGTACCTGTAAATACCAGGATGAAAAATAAAACCGGTAGTATTTTCGCTCTATGAATTAACTTCATACACTTTAAAATTATATGAAAATGGTAAAATTACAAGGTAGTCATAACATGAGCGGCCTAAATAATAAACCCAACTCATCTTGTCGAATAAACAATGAGTTAGGTCAGTCATTCATTGAATTTATGTTTTTATTTCTTATTATGTTATTCATTTCGCGTGTGATGATTTATGGCTTGGATAAGGGAATTGGCACTCAATGGGAAAAATTAATAAAAAAGATTGCCGCCCCTACTTCAGATACCATTAAACTTCGCTAATATTAAAATAAGATTCCTAGGGAAAAATATGAAATACTATTTGGCCATTGACCAAGGTACAAGTGGGACAACCGCTCTTCTTGTCGAGGCAAGCACTTTTCGTTTTATTGATAAGGTAACCCAAGAGCATCCGCAATTCTATCCTTCTCCAGGCCAGGTTGAGCATTGTCTTACCGAGATATGGAAAAGCGTTCGTGAGTCTGTCACGTCGTTGTTAGTAAAAACTAATTCAAATGCAAACGATATCATCGGTATTGGCATTGCAAATCAACGTGAAACAACCTGTGCCTTTGATCGTGATGGAAATCCATTGGCCCGGGCCATTGTATGGCAAGATCGCAGAACCGCTAATTTCTGCAAGCAAATTATTTGCGATGGCAACCAGGATCTTTTTAGAACAAAAACGGGACTTCCAATTGATCCCTATTTTTCGGCCACAAAAATTCATTGGCTTCTCAATAATAATGAGAAAGTAAAAGCTGCAAATCAAAAAGATAAAGTCCTTTTTGGGACGATTGATACATATCTAACCTTTAAACTTACCGGGGGAAAATCCCATGTGACTGAGATGAGCAATGCTTCTCGCACAATGTTGATGAATTTGAATACAGGCCAGTGGGATGACGATTTATTAAAATATTTCAACATTAATAAATCCTGTTTGCCCACGATTCAAGATACTTTTGGCCATTTTGGTATCACCCATGGCCTGGATTTTCTGCCTGACAATATTCCAATTTCCTGCCTCTTTGGTGATCAGCAATCTGCATTATTTGGCCAGGCCTGTATAATGCCAGGAACTATCAAATGCACTTATGGAACTGGCGCCTTTCTGCTTCTTAATACCGGCGATAAAATCGTTTATTCAAAATGTGGACTCCTAAGCACTGCGGCCTATTCATATAGGGGCCAACGACAATACGCACTCGAGGGAAGTTGCTATATTGCAGGTGCAGCCGTTCAATGGTTACGCGACAATCTCAAAATTATTAAATCAAGTGATGAAATCGAAGCGCTGGCCAAGCAAGTATCAAATCTAGCAGAAATGGAGTTTATATATTTTCTTCCTTTTTTTACCGGCATTGGTTCCCCATATTGGGTAAGCGATGCCAAGGCAGCACTTCTCGGTCTCACACGTGATTCCGGCCACCACCACATTGCTCGCGCATGCTTAGAAGGAATTTGTTTTTCCATTAATGACTTGATTCAAACAATGCGCAATGACTCTGGACTTCTTGTTACGAATTTAAAGGTCGATGGTGGCGCAGTTGTGAACAATTTGCTTATGACGATGCAAGCAACCATTTCCAATTTAAAGATTGTTCGCCCTCGAGTTATTGAAACGACAGCTTATGGCGCTGCTTTGGGAGCGGCAATTGGGCTAGGCAATCTACAAATAGAGGGAATTTCCCATCTATGGGAAGAAGATAAAGTGTTTGACAGAAATAGTGAGTGGATCGATTACTTTAGTGCCAAATACAATGGCTGGACTAAAGTAATCAAGAAATTATATCTCTGATTTCAATTGCGTTTCTTATTCCAATTATTTCAATATCAAAATGACCTTTTAATTTCTCAGCAGCTTGAACGGAACAAATGAGTTTTTTATAATTCATGAGAGCAATTTCTTTTGCTCGTAATTCTGAAAATGGCACACTCCTAACTTCGCCCGTTAGCCCAACTTCCCCCAAAAAAACCGTACGTTCTAGTATTGGTTTCGATAAAAAGGAACTAGCAATGGAAGCAATAATTGCGAGGTCACTCTCTCTTCCAGTTAGTTTAAGTCCACCTACAATATTTACATATATGTCATTGTAACTAACGGGCATTTTGAAGTATTTTTCTATAATGGCGATCAATAGATTTAGGCGATTTAGGTCTAAACCTTGTGTTGTTCTACGTCCGTTTCCAAATTTATTTTCGACTACCAAGGCCTGTGTTTCAACCACAATTGGTCTCGTCCCCTCTAGCAAACAGGTTAGTGATCTACCATGTCCAGTCTCAATACTCTCAGCTAGAAAAACCTTGCTTGGATTGGGAACCTCATCCAAGCCATCTTCTGTCATTTGGAAAATTCCCACTTCATAGGTATTTCCAAAACGATTTTTAATACATCTCAAAAATCGATAATTATTAAGCGAATCGCTCTCAAAATAGACTACACAATCTACCATATGCTCAAGCATTTTGGGCCCAGCAATATTTCCTTCCTTAGTCACATGCCCTACCACAAAGGTCGTAATAGCATTTTGCTTCGATATAGACATCAATTGATAGGCCACTTCGCGGATCTGAGTAACCGTTCCAGGCGGCGAATCAATCTCTTCCGAGTAGATTGTTTGAATTGAATCTATGATTAAAAATTTTGGCCTAAGCTTAGCGAGCGTATTTTTTATTTTTTCAATGGAGCAGTCGTTTAGAAAATGAATATTTTTTGCATCGATCTTAAGCCTTTGTGCCCTCTGGTTTACCTGATGGCCAGATTCCTCACCGCTTACATAAAGGAGTTTATCATTGACGACACTGGCAACCTTCCCCGCGGCCATTAAGAGTAATGTCGACTTGCCGATACCTGGCTCTCCTCCAATAAGGACAAAGCTCGATTTGGTAATTCCACCACCGAGAACTCGATCAAATTCTGAAATTCCTGTCTTAATTTTTAACGATTCACTAATATCCTCAGCAAATGTGCTGAGTTCTCTAGTCTCATTTCTTTGATCTTCAAGGTTAAGTTTTCGTGCTGCAATTTTTCCAGAAGATTCAATCTCCTCGGAGAATGAATTCCACTGACCACATTCCGGGCAACGCCCCATCCATTTTGGCGTCTGATAAGTGCAGCTTGTACACACAAAATTGATATTCTTCTTACTCATTTATTGGCCTATCATTTTATAGAAATCCTGCTCGGATATAATCGGTACGGCTAATTTTTTAGCTTTTTCAAATTTTGAAGAGTTCGATTCTCTTTCATTAGATATGAGAAAATTTGTATTTTTCGACACTGAATTGCTCACAACCCCACCATTTTTCCTCACAAGATCTTCAAATTCATGTCTCTTTATAGATAATTCACCAGTCAAGGCAAATACTTTTCCACCCAGCAGGTTCTTTGTATCGTTTTTTTCAATAATGAAACCCAATTTCAATAATTTTTTAATTATTGGTTGTTTTTCTCGAAATGACGCTAAAAAATCCGTTGCGCTTTTCTCTGCTAGGCCTTCAACTTTAAGCAAATCATCAAGTGTGGCAGTTTCTATTCTTTCAAGTGAGTCTAGGCCAGCATAAACAATTTTTTCACTTTTATTAATCCCTATACCCGATATTCCTAGACCGCCTAAAAATTTGGCAAGCGTCGTTTTCTTGGTAACCTGGATATTTGAATATAGCTTCTTTGCCAGCTTTTCCTTAGTTTTGTCTAAAGAAAGTAAATCATCTATTGAAAGCTTGTATAGATCAGGGATCTCACTTACGAGACCCTTCTTGATCATTTCGATTAATCTTTTTTCAGATATATCATAGATCCCCATCTTCCCAATAAAATCTAAAATGCCTTGCTTAATTCTCTCAGGGCATTTTTTATTTTTGCACACCAACCTTATGCGCTCGATTGAAAGTTGCTCGCCACATGAAGGGCACTTCTCTGGAATTTGCATTTCTCCTGGTGAAGAGTTCACTATTGAAAGAAATTTTGGAATAACCTCGCCGGATCTTATTATCTCAATTATGTCATTAGCTTTGATGTTGAATTGTTTTACAATTCCATAATTGTGCAGAGTCACATTATTTACATTTGCGCCCGATAATTCTACCGTATCTACTTCCGCCACAGGCGTCAGGATTCCATTTTTTGACGGATACCAGTTAATTTTTTTGATTTGCGTTTTTTTTGACTGCCCAAGAAATTTAAAGGCAATCTTGTATTTTGGATGGTGGGATGTTTGTCCCAGCTCATTATGAAGCCTCAAATGGTCAAGGCCCACCACCATTCCATCAATTAGAATATCCCCATTTTCCATCATATCTTTTACTTCTTCAACTTCAGCTATTAACTCGGTTTTATTTTTTACTATTCTATAATAGGGGATTTTAAAACCTGCCTTTTTAAGCAATTTATACTTTTCTTGCTCATATTTTATCTCGACCTTTTCGCCAAGAAAATCAAAGGCGAGAAAATCAAGATACCTACAGAGTTCTATGTGATCTTTTCTAGAAATCAGCCCGGCCACAATATTTCTTTGAGATGATGGCGGATCTAAATCAACTTTTTTCATTTCCTCAGCTAGTTGTAGAAACGGCTCCATTTCACAATGAAGTTCACCTCGAATCTCACCATCTAACTCTACCTTTTTAGGAATTGCATCGATCCAGGCGACTTTTTCTGTAATATCCTCGCCATATTCTCCATCACCTCGCGTTTTTGCTATTTTTAGCAATCCCTTCTCATATATCAGCGAACAGCTAACCCCATCTATTTTAGGAGTGATAACAACTTCGCGATTTTGCACCCACTCAATAAGCTCATCCAAGTCATAGGTCTTATCTAGGCTCAACATTTTCTGATTGTGTTTAACTTTTTTGCTTGAAAAAGTTGCAGTGCCTACAATATTTAATACATAATTTTCCGGATCTATGCTTTTCAGCTCATCTTCAAGGGCATCATAGGAACTATCTGATATCTCTGGACGGCCCTGATAATAAAGGGCCTTATGACGCTTTATCAGCCTTTCCAATTCTCCCCTCCGCCTTGCCCTTGGGGACAGTCCTTCAGGACTGGCGTCGCTCGGCGCTCCTGCGCCTCCGTCAGCTCTCGTCATGGAATTCCTCAAAAAGAAAAAGTCGTTCCAAATTTTAGAGAAGTTCGCTTGTTGCTTACTTCCACATTGTTTTGAAATTGTGCAGTACTGCTTTGAATATTTAATTCCGCGTCCAAAGTCATCGCAGGTGCATAATTATATCTACCGAAGAAGCTTAGATCGTAACTGGAAGTAGATTCGGCTTCTCCATAAATATTTACTTCCTCGGCATAGGTTGGCGACACCAATACATCTAACCCAATTCCGGCCCTAATCACATTTTTTATTGGAATAGTACCTCTGGCAGTAAACAGCACGCCCTTGTAGGAAAACTTTGTTAGTCCATCGGTTGTGTTATTATCATGAGAAAAAGAATAGTTACCATAACCCAAACCTATATCTAGTTGGGGGCCGTAAAAGAAACCGAGTGGCAGATATTTATACCCAAATTTTAACTTTAATGTTGAAGGTCCAACGCTATAAGAACTATTTTGAAAGGTTCCTTCTTTTTTCTTAAGGGAAGCAAACGCCTTATCTATATATAGGGAAGACCAAAAAACTCTTGTTATCCATGTTTCTACCCCTACGCCAACACCTGCACCTAGACCACCAATCTCACTTGATGCTCCGGTAGTATCTGTGAGGGTAGTTGAAACATCATTGAGTGAAAGGCCGATACTTGCTTCACCAAGTTTTCCAAATTTATTGCTCTCGTCAATTTTCGAGATCGCTGTTTCTTTTACCGTGCTGTTAATTTTTACAATCCAATCACTGACACCAACACTACTCTGCTTATTCAGCTCTTTAATTTTTCCTTGTGATTGCGAGTTATTTGCGTGAAAAATTGTACCCCTGCCAACAACTTCTGTTTCCCAGTCTACTATTTCTTTCAAAAGTGGATGGGCCCGTTTCCTTATTGGTTTTACAATCTTAAATTCCGTACCTTCGCTAAGACCATTATCTGTACCGGCATCAATGGCAACTTGCATTCCCAATACTGAAGTAACAATCCCATCGTAGGGGATTGTTTTTTGATATTCATTCAGCCAATTGAAAATTGTTTGGGCCATAAGTTCGACATCAAGCTCTTTAATCGTGGTACTTTCATTAAAATAAACATCCGATCCATTCTGACCAATGATCGTTATTTGTATTACACTTCCATTTTGCGCCGGCCTTATCTGTATTTTTATTAATGAACCTGCACTTGTCTTCTCTGCAATAACGGCGATAATTTCGGCGTTCTGCAAGTGTGTCGAAAGATTTTTACGATAATTGTTGAGGATATTAATAATTTCGGAATTAGGTCGATAATAGCACCAATTACTCTCTCGCAAATGTTTTTCTACCTTTTCAAAAACTTTAAATCCGATGGAATTATCTAATTCATCCGATATTGGTAGCAAAACGCATTTGCGCATAGTGAGTGTCTCTGCGGCAACAAGGGGGCACACTTTCATAGACAAAGCCGTGCAAATTAGTGCTGTAATTATTTTTTTCATAAGCTTAATTGGGTAAAATTATTACCATTTTTTTGTTATAATTATATCTTAATTGTTTCTTTCTGTTTTTCAAAAGACTATAAAAATGCAAAGCGTCAACATGCTCCCGTTCAAAAATAAAAAAATTGCTCTGGTGCTTTCTGGCGGAGTTGTCAAGGCCGCTGCGTGGCACTTGGGGGTATCGCTGGCGCTTGAAGAACTTGGCTTTGTATTCAAACATAATAATTCTGACCCCAAGGCCGATTTTGAAATCGGCACCTATGTTGGCAGTAGCGCCGGTGCTCTCGTTTCTTTATTTTTTGCCTGTGGCATCCGACCAATTGATGTCATTCAGGCCACTGTTGATCCGAGAAATGCACGTATTCGTCCTATTACGTACAAGGATATGTTATGTCTTGGGCATCCACGAAAGAGACCTCCTCGTCCTTTAATCTTTGACCCATTTGAAGATTTTCCTTTTATCATTCGTAAAATTCTCTCACCTTTTCTCAGTATAAGCGGCATCTTTAGCACCAAAGGTCTATATAAATACATTACAGACAATGTGCTCGTGGCCAGCGACTATCGTGATTACAAGGCCGACTTGTTTGTTGTTGCGACGCAACTCGATCACTCTCGCAAAGTAATTTTTAGTAAATTTAACTATCCAAGCCCCCTTCATGATAGTACTGCCCATTATTATACAGGAATTCCTGTTGCTGATTCGGTCTGTGCTAGTATGTCCGTTCCGCCTTTTTATGTTCCTTACCCCATTGTCAATAATCACACTTCGCAAGTTGATTATTATATCGACGGTGAAATTCGTGAGACTCTCTCGACCCATGTGTCGATTGACAATGGTTGTGAGTTTATTATTTCAAGCTGGACCCACACTCCCTATCATTATCAAGATGAAATTGGCTCCCTCGTAAACTACGGCCTCCCCGCAATCTGTGTTCAATCAATTTACCTACTGATTCAGAAAAAGATTGTTGAAGCGCGCGCTAGACGTGCAACCGCAAAAGATATTCTTGATACCGTTTATGATTTTATGAGCGGCAACAAATTTTCAAAAAGTGACACAAGCAAGCTCTTGGCCATCCTAGAACGCAAGTTAAACTATAACCCAAGAGTTAAACTCATAGACATTTATCCGACTAATGAAAACTTTAAGCTTTTCTTTACAAACTCCTTTTCTCTTAATGCTGAAAAAATGAGCTATATCGTAAAGATGGGCTATAAGCGGACTTTAGAAGTTTTTAAAGAATTTGAATGTTAGTCGTTTCTCTTTTGCTAATATTTTTTTCTCATAATCTTGATGCGAAATCGCAAATTACCCAATCCGATGAAATTTCTGACTCTAGCTCAGCATCGGGAAAATTCTGGTTTTATTCCCAGGATCAGGAAAATTTGGTGTATGCACCTTTTCGATATAAAAGTGATTTTTTTTATGAAATATCTTTTTGGTTCGATTTGTATGTTACTTACCGATCGAGCACTATTATTATTCATGATTCCGATGATCTACGTATTATCTATGATATTTTCAGCGCTGATGCATTATATAGGAATGACCTTAATCGCTTCACCAAAGATGCGCTATCTCAAGACCTTCTCAATATGCGCCTTCAGCAAATTCGTGACGAGTTTTTGGCGCTGTCGAGAGGAAAATATGATGGCGCTCTTGCACCCAAAATTCTTAACACTTTAAAAGCACATCACGTTAAGATTCCCAGCAATCGTATCAAGGCGATGAAATTCTTTACTTCTCTTGGTGACAATATGCGCTACCAAATTGGGCAAAGAGATAGTGTCTTAAATGCCATCACCAATGTGAGTCCCTATCTGTCTACCATTGATAATTTGCTCACGATTTTCAAACTCCCCCTCGATTTGCGAAGCATTTCCATTTTAGAATCCAGTTTTCATTCTGAAGCCACTTCAAGAGTTGGTGCTGCGGGCGTCTGGCAAATCATTGATAGTATCGGTGAGAAATTTTTAATCATTAACAAAAATGAGGATCAAAGAAGAAATCCAATTATTTCTGCACTGGCTGCCTTCCGAATCCTAACTGAAAACTATAAAATTACCAAAAGTTGGGAATTTAGCCTTCTTGCTTATAATTCCGGAATTTCACACATCTTAAATTTTAGGAAATCGTCGCCACTCAATATAAAAAAATATTTAACGACATATACACACGATAGTTTCGGATTTGCATCACGAAATTATTTATTTGAATTCTACTCGCTCAACTATGCTTTAGCTTATAAGAAGTATCTTTTTCCAGAAGTCCTTACCCTTGCCAGTGCTCCTGAGGGAAATTTTGTAATTTATGTGTCAATTTGTTCTTTCGATCTGACAAAGGACAAACCCTTTTCATTTCTTACTTCCTACAACACTCAGTTTTCCAGCACCATTGTTCCAAGGGGGAGTCCAGTAATTTCAAAATCGGCGCTTCCTCCTTCACGATTTTATAAACTTACTGAGGCAGATCTGGTGACCACCTTCCCAAACAAGTTTATTGATTTAATTCAGGGTCAGAGTTGTTCGACTAAGTAAACATTTTCGGCACAAAAAGTACGGAAAATCATTTTTTCCTTTCTATAATTTTCAACTGCCAAATCAAATATTCCATTGAAATTTCCCACAAAAAAGATCTTTTCAGTTAGCTCACTCAACTCATTAGTGATTTTTCCATCAGAATCCAGATAAAAAAGATCCACTCCCTCCTGCGAGATCTCAGAATACCCTTTGGCCTTTAATTCATTGCATGGTTCTTTGAGGTTTAGCTGGATGACGCATGATCTTTTTAAGGAGGTAACTCCCGTCTCATCCAAGATCATTTTATAGAGTGTCGATGATGGAATTTCGATAATTTTCGAATTATCCAAACCGACCATTAACGTATCATCTAAATATAACACTTCCAAATATCGTCGCGACCCCACCGGATAGGTCACATTTCTGATCTCGTACATCGAATTTGATAGTTTTAGGGCATGTTCCCTAGGGTGATTAAAGGCCCAAATTTTCTCTTCTGCTAGGTCGATTTCGAGCGGAGTGGTGGCGAGAAGATCTTTTTTGAAAATATTAACTTGAAAATTTTCTCGTTTCTGAAGTTCAATATTTTCAAATGTTATTTCATCCAAAAATACATGTGTTACCAGTTCTGTCTCACCAAATTCACTATAAATGGATACCAAGACATTACCAGCAGAAACATCTGTAAAAAGGATGTACTCAGCTTGATCGAATTCTTGAGTGATCTGAAAATTCTTATTCAAGTACTTTTGCGTTCCATATGGCCGGTCAACTCCAACCCTAACAACCCCAGAGGTCAGCTTAAGAATCACATGTCCAACATCTCTCTTTTGATTTCCATGCTCCTGAGTCTCGGTGCCACGCAATCCAGCTAATTTTTCTTTGGAGAATGAAATAATGTTAAAATATTGGGGCCCATCATTGACATAGTTAATGTTAACAGGGATGCAGCCTCCCCCTAAAAGTGATCCAAGTATACGTTCGCCTACTTTTCGCTCCAAACGTCCCTTGGTTGCAGAAAGAACTTCATTTTCGTCATAAGAAGGTATGAAATCAAATTCCCTTAATTGTTCAACAAATTCCGAAACGCAGAAGAATTCAAGTGCAGAAAAACTCGGTGCCTGCGTTATTATCTTTGCATTTCTTTTAGGTGCTGATTGTTTCAACGATATTTTGGATATCTGCATCTCTCTTTGAATGGCATTATCTACACTTTGCGAAAGTCCAGCACTCCCGTCGGGAACAGCATCTCGCTTTAAATCGATATACACCGATTCATCGATATTTAAATCAAAGGCCTGCCATTTAACTTGAGCGTCAAAAACTTTATTTTGAGAATCAAACTCCTCAAAATAATCAAATATTTGCCCCATTACGGCAGTGGGAAAAATAATGGCAGCATAGAACTGAAGTAATAGTAAATTTCTTGTTAGCATAGACCCTTAATTTTAATGATAGGGCCTTACAGATATTTATCAAGAGCTTGATACTAATAAACCATTATTTGGCGCCACGCGCCGCAGTAAATTCTTTAGCAATTTGAATTCGCAGATTGGCCCGTTCAACTTTCCTGGAGTATTTCAAAAACTCATCAGGAGAGAGCGTTTGAGTATCAAGTTTCTCTTGAGCAAAGGCCAGCGCTCGCTGGGCACGCTCCTGATTGATTTCATGCTCTTCTTCTGACACATTTGAAAGAATTGTGACTTTTTTCCCAAGTACCTTACAAATTCCAGTTGTTATTGAGAAATGCCTATCAGGATCATCGGCTCCCCCCATAACTGAGAGCATGCCTGTATCCAATTTTGCAATGATGTGAGTATGCTCTGGCAAAATATTAATTTCTCCACGAATAGTTGGTATGAACAAAGTTTCTGCCGGAATATTCCTACCCAAAACTCTGTATGGTGTGAGTACATCTACTAGGAAATAGTTCATAGGTGCATTTATCCTTTCAGGGTTTTGGCCTTTTCAAAGACCATCTCTAAATTTCCAACCAAGTAAAAAGCCTGCTCAGGAAGATGATCTACTTCGCCTGCCAAAATTGCTTTAAAGGCCTTAATGGTATCCTCAATCTTAACAAATTGACCTTTAATGCCCGTAAATTGCTCTGCAACAAAGAAGGGCTGGCTCAAAAATTTCTGGACCCTACGGGCCCGAGCAACGATCAATTTATCTTGTTCTGAAAGCTCGTCCATCCCCAAGATTGCGATAATATCCTGTAATTCTTTGTACCTTTGCAGAATCTGCTGAACATTCCTAGCTGTATTGTAGTGATCCTCACCCATGATTGTTGGTGTTAAAATTGTTGAAGAGGAACTTAAGGGATCCACTGCGGGGTAGATGCCCAATTCAGCAATTTGACGTGACAATTCTGTCGTTGCATCCAAATGCGCGAAGGTTGTAGCTGGAGCTGGATCAGTGTAGTCATCCGCAGGAACATATACCGCCTGAATTGAGGTAATAGATCCGTCTTTCGTTGAGGTAATCCGTTCTTGCAGGTTACCCATTTCAGTTCCTAGCGTTGGTTGATATCCAACAGCAGAAGGAATACGACCGAGTAGGGCCGATACTTCAGAACCTGCTTGAGTAAACCTAAAAATATTGTCGATGAAGAGAAGCACATCCTGCTTCTCCTCATCCCTAAAATATTCAGCAACCGCAAGTGCGCTAATACCAACACGAGCACGAGCACCTGGTGGTTCGTTCATCTGCCCATACACCAAACAAGTCTTATCAATAACTCCCGATTCTTTCATTTCGTGGTACAGATCATTCCCTTCCCGTGTTCTTTCTCCAACTCCACCAAACACAGAAAAGCCACCATGCTGGGTAGCGATGTTATTAATAAGTTCCATAATAAGAACTGTCTTCCCAACACCTGCTCCACCAAACAGGCCAATTTTCCCACCTTTTAAATATGGTGCCAGTAAATCAACAACTTTGATTCCGGTAAAAAGTGGTTCTAGTTTAGTCGTTAGATTTTCGAACAAAGGCGCAGGTCGATGGATATCATAAAATTTCTTGGCATTGACAGGACCAGCTTCATCTACGGGATCACCAATAACATTCAAGATTCGCCCCAAACACTCACGACCAACCGGCATTTGGATCGGTTTTCCAGTATCTCGAACTTTCAGACCACGCGACAGACCTTCTGATGTGTCCATGGCCACGCACCGAACCATATTGTCACCCATATGTAAGGCAACCTCCAACACAAGATTCCATTCGGTATTACTAACTGTTTTATTCGTTACTCGAAGGGCATTATTAATAGGTGGAAGTTTGCCGTCAGCAAATTCAACGTCTACAACTGGTCCCATTACCTGTCTGACGACGCCAAAATTCTCAGAAACCATTTTATACTCCTTACGCGTTTAGCGACTCTGCGCCAGAGACAACTTCAATCAATGCTGTAGTGATATCTTCTTGTCTAAGTTTATTCATTTCTATCGTTAAGCTTCGGATAGCTGTTTTACAATTTTTAGAGGCACTATCCATGGCCGACATTCGCGATCCATGTTCAGCAGCGAGGGCATCTAAGATGCAAGTATATACGATTGATCTATATGATTCTGGAATGAGTACATCTAATATTGCATTCGGTGACGGATCATATTTAAAATCAAAAGGAATTTCACTCTTCAACTTTTCCTGAAAAGTTTTATCCATAGCTATGGGTAAAACCTGCTTTACTGTCGGAACAAAATTCATGGCAGTTTTGAAAACATTGTATGCCACGAAAACTTTCCCAAATTCTCCTGCAGCAAAAAGGGCCGAAAGTTCATCTGCAACAGCTCTTGATTCAAGATAGGTAGGCTCAGTCTTTGCAAACTTATAGATTTTCCCGTCTCTGACATCCTTCTTCACTAACTCTCTAACTTTCTTGCCAATAAAGTATACTTTCAAATCAAGATCTTTTGATTCGGCGATAAATGATCTGACCTTCTTTGAAAGCTGCGAATTATAACTTCCGCAAAGTCCCCGATCAGAAGAAATTACAAGTAAGACGGCATGTTTATTGTCATTCTCTTTCAATAGTTGATTTTGATAGTTTTGAACCAAGGCAGAAACTGTTCTTATGGTGTTGTCCAATTCTTCCGAATATGGACGTGTAGAGACGATTGCTTGCTGGGCCTTCGATAATTTTGCAGCAGACACAAGCTTCATCGCAGTGGTGATCTTGAGCGTTCCCTTGGTTGTCCTAATTTTTTTCTTAAGGTCTTTTACGCTAGCCATTACGTACCTGTTTATTGATAAGTTTGTGTTGTAAAAAATTCTTTAATTATGCTTATTAATTTGGTCTCATTTTGCGCATCAATAACGTTAGTCTTGCCAATATCTGAATAAAGTTGTTGGTAGCGTGATTTTATGTGATCAATGAGGTCTTTTTCAGCCACTCGAATTTTCGGGACCGGAATATGATCCATATAACCTTTCGTAGCTGCAAAAATACCAAGCACCTGATCTATAACATCGATTGGGCGATATTGATCTTGCTTGAGCAACTCAACAAGACGTGCACCACGGGCGAGCTGCCTCTGTGTGGCATCGTCCAAATCAGAGCCAAACGCGGCAAAAGCTGCCAATTCTCTGTACTGAGCAAGATCAAGTCTAAGCGTACCGGCTACTTTCTTCATCGCTTTAATTTGAGCATTACCACCAACTCGTGAAACTGAAATACCAACGTTAACAGCAGGACGGATACCACTATTGAAGAGATCTGCTTCCAAGAAAATCTGTCCATCAGTGATTGAAATGACGTTAGTCGGAATATATGCAGAAACGTCACCTTCTTGAGTTTCAATAATAGGAAGCGCCGTGAGTGATCCAGCTCCCATTTTATCAGAAAGCTTGGAAGCTCTTTCTAAAAGGCGTGAGTGGAGATAGAAGACGTCGCCAGGAAATGCTTCGCGACCAGGTGGTCTTCTAAGAAGTAAAGACATCTGTCTATAGGCTTGGGCCTGTTTAG
>CAYHRT010000023.1:17661-25572 GCA_964359085.1 uncultured Bdellovibrio sp.
ACAAGAGCATGTCGAGAGCTATCACGATAATATTCGCCAATTGTACAACCAGTGTAGGGGGCCAAGAACTGGAGAGGCGCTGAATTTGAAGCAGTCGCTGAAACAATGACTGTATAATCCATCGCTCCCGCATCTCTTAAACGTTGATGTATTAGGCGGACCGTCGACTGCTTCTGTCCTATTGCAACATAAATACAAACAACATCCTTACCCTTTTGGTTGATAATAGTGTCAATCGCCACTGCTGTTTTGCCGGTTTTACGATCACCAATAATTAATTCGCGCTGGCCACGTCCAATGGGAATCATCGAATCAATGGCCTTAATTCCCGTTTGCAGGGGTTGATGAACTGATTTTCTAGCGATAATACCCGGGGCCTTAAGTTCAACCTGCCTGAACTGCTGTGATTTAATTTCACCCTGGCCGTCGATCGGCTCGCCAATTGCATTGAGCACCCTACCTAGAAGAGCGTCACCCACTGGAACTTCCACAATCTTCTCAGTACGTTTAACGGAAGAACCTTCTTTAACATTCGGATCATCTCCCAAAACTGCAACACCAACATTGTTCGTCTCAAGATTGAGCACCATTCCCTTTGTACCCGTGTCAAATTCTACAAGCTCACCTGCCATCGCATTTTTCAAGCCAAAAACACGTGCGACACCATCACCTACCGTGAGCACGGTGCCTACTTCATCTACTTTCAAACGAGACTCAAAATTTGATATTCGCTCTCTGATTATACTTGTAATTTCTTCTGGCTGTAATGACATTCATAACCTCGTCTTGTAAGTGTTTCCCGCAAATCATTTTTTATTAAATGACTGTTTTAAACTCTCTAATTGCGAATCAATTGTTGCATCGATTTGTAAATCTTGAACTGTTGCTCTATAACCGGCAGTAATACGTGAATTTTTTTTATATTCTAATTCTGGTGATAAACCTAGTCGTTTTGCGAGAATTGCTTTGATTTGATTCTTCATGTCTGTGCTAATTGAATCTTCTACGCCTTCGACAGTCCCCTTGAGAAATCCCATAGAATCATCTTCAAGTACGGTTACTGATTTATAGATCAGGGGTAACAAACCAATACGGCCTTCTTGAAGCAAAAAAGCTAAAAAATTCTTTGTTTCCTTCTTGAATTGTACTTTTGAATAAAGTCCATCCAATACCGCAAGTTTTTCTTCGACCGTAAACAAATCTAAAAACAAAACATTTTCCAGAGCATCAGACTTATTGATGAACTCTGTTAGTATTGTTAATTCCGTTGCTATAGAGATCTCGTGTTCACGACATAATTCGAAAATGGCTTTTGCATAGGCCTTCGCAGCTTTTTGTGTTTTCATAAGTTACTTAGCCTTCTTAAGCAAGCTTGCTGCTAAATTACTTTTAAGCTCGGCACTTTCAGAAATTTTCAATTTCGTTTTTGCTATTACGACGGACAAGAGTTCAGCCCCAATATTATGGACAATCTGTTGTTGCTCATGCTCGATTTTATCTTTTGCTTCTCGATTAAATCTGTCTAACAATTTGACATTTTCTTCTTGGGTATCATGTTCAAATTTCAAAACATCGATCTTTGCGTCCTCAAAAACTTTTTTACTTTGCTTTTCAAGAGAACCCAATTTTTCCTCATACATCTCAAGCTTCATTTCTGCATCTTTGTATTTTTCAGCTGTGTGGTTGAACAGGGATTGTATATTCGATTTTTTTTCCTGAAATACTTTTCTAATGGGGGCTTTCAGCTTATAGATCATCAATGAAAAAAGAATAATCAAATTAACGGCTGGCCATATTAAGTCAAAAACTGAAGGCGTGTGATGTGTTGCCTCACTGGCCAGCACTGCGGTTCCAGCAATATTCAACAGAATGCACAATTGTAAATGTTTTATTATCAAACTAATTTCTCCAAGAGATCCTCGGTCAACTGTTCTGAAGATTTCATAACTACGGCCTTCTTTGCTTGGGCATCCTGCCTAAAAATATCAACATCCTTTTCTATTTTCGCCTGCAGTCTCTCTTCTTCCTGTTTCATCATCTGTCGCTGACTTTCAAGAATTGCCTCTTTTTTGGATTTTAGAAAATCAAAGGCGCTTTGGTGAATCTTCGCACTCTCTCGCTTATACTGCTCAGAGAGTTTATTTGCCTCCATAAGTTTCTCGTTAGCATCTTCATCAAGCTTGGTTGTTTTGCTCTCTCTCGTTTCTATGACAAAGCGAAGCTTTGAAAACAGAATTGTGCTCAATAAAATAAAAACAATAAGAAAAATCACGAACTGGTGCGGAAGTGTGTAATCGGCACCCAACTGCTTAAAGATAGCAAATATTGGATTCATTGATCGCCTTCAACTTTTAAAGCATATTGATAGTCTGGAGGATTTTTTTAGTCAAGTTGAAAACTGAAATTGCTTTTTATTTTTTATGCCAAGCGCGTTACGTACTCTCATTCAAGTATTGTCGCGCATCTTAGTTGTGCCGTGAAAGATTACTCCTTCTTCGACAATTAACGAGGGTGTGGTAATTGTTCCTTCAAATCTAGCAGGTCGTAGAATCTCTACCCTTGAACTCGCACGAACATTTCCCCTGACTGTTCCTGAAATCAAAATGACGTTGGCATTGATGTCAGCGTTAATCACGGCGGATTCTGAAATAATAATGGAGTCATTGGAGTAAATAGTTCCATCAACAATCCCTGCAATTCTGGCCACTCCACTAAAGGATAAATTACCTTCAAATCGACAGCCTTCTTCAATAATGGCGATAACACTGTTTTGAGATTGCATTATTTTTTACCAACAAAAAAATTATAAATATCATTTAGCTCGGCTTCATTACTAAATACAAGTCCTATGTGTCCTGCACCGCTCCTATTCACCTTTATTTTGATCTGAAGCCCTGATTTTTGCTCAATTGATTGCTTAATTGAATCAAATCTCGACATATTCATTGATGCCGATTCTTCCTGGTTGGCTTCCTTCACAAGCTTTTTTATTTTGCTTTGTTCTTCAAGCATTCTCACTGACCACTGCTCTATAATAGCTTTGTTGGCCAAGCGAACTACCTCTTCTCGATCTTCAACTCCGGCCAAAATTTTACCATGGCCAAACGATAGCTGATCCTTTTGTAAAAATTCGATAACATTTCTAGGCAGTTTCAAAATTCTTAGAAAATTTGAAATTGCAGAACGGTCTTTTCCCAATCTTTTGGAAACTTCTTCCTGGGTTAACTGGAAATCGTTCATGAGTTGATAATAAGCCAAGGCTTCCTCGACGCAATTTAGATCGGTGCGTTGGATGTTTTCAAGAAGTGCAATAATATTTCTTTCACGATCAGTCGCGCTTCTGACTATTGCCGGAACCAACTCAATCCCCGCTTTTTTTGCGGCCCTTAATCGCCTTTCACCGGCGATAAGTTCAAACCCGTTATCAACTTTTCTAACGATGATTGGCTGAATGATGCCATTTTCCTTAATTGATTGCGCAAGTTCCTCAAGTTCTTTTTCCTTAAATATTTTTCTCGGTTGTCCAGGATTTGCTCTCACTTTCTCAATTGGAATCATAAATGGGCCGGACTCAACCTTATCCCTAGCAACAACTTCCGATCTTCCCTCACTATCTAAGAGATTGTTCGCATGCATGCCCCTCGGCACTTCTTGAATAAGAGACGCAATGCCTTTTCCGAGGACTAATTTTTTGACCACTGTTTTCTCCTTACGATAAATAATTCGTCTCGGCGTTAGCTTGGGGTGCTGTTCTTTGTCTAATTATTAGTTCTTTTGCCAAACTTAGATATGCCTCGCTACCTTTGGATTCAATATCATAAAGGATAATTGGCTTTCCAAAACTTGGACATTCAGACAGTTTCACATTTCTTGGCACCACCGTAGAAAAGACTTTATCAGCGAAATGAGTTTGAATTTCATGAGCGACTTGCTTATGAAGATTTGCCCTCGAATCAAACATTGTTAGTAAAATGCCTTCCATCTCAAGACTCGGATTTATTGAATTCCGTATAAGCCTCACGGTATTTAACAACTGGGCGAATCCCTCCATCGCAAAATACTCTGTCTGCATTGGAACAATAAAACTATCAGATGCGTTAAGGGCGTTAACGGTCAAGAGCCCGAGGGATGGCGGGCAGTCTATAATGATAAAATCAAATCCACCTCTAATTGTAGCTAAGGCACTTTTTAGCTTACTTTCACGAGCAAGTTCGCTCACCAATTCGATCTCTGCTCCAATCAGATTATTGTCTGCAGGGCAGACTTGCAAAAAAGGCAGCTCCGTCGAATAGACGACTTCTTTGATCGGACATTCTCCAATGAGGGCATGATATAAATTTTTGTTTTTATAGTTCTCATTATTCAACCCAAGGCCGACGCTGGCATTCCCTTGTGGATCAAGGTCTAAAAGAAGTGTTCGCTTTTCTGCAACCGATAGGCACGCTGCTAAATTAATCGCTGACGTAGTCTTTCCAACCCCGCCTTTTTGATTTACCATCGCAATAATTTTAGACATTTGTACGACCTTTGCTGAATTTTCTCTACTCTAAAATTAATTCAGAAAGTTTGACAAGTTTTTTGTTTTTTAATGTTCCACGTGGAACATTCTCATAGAGAAGTGTTGACCTTGCGGAATTATCTGCGAGCAAATATTCAAATATTTCCACACATGACCAGTTTGAATTCTTAAAATAAAGCTCATCTCTAAATGATGGGCCCTTATAAAAGACCACGGATACTTTGCAACCTGCTGCAACATTAATAAAATTTAGAAGATCGCTAATTTTCCCAACCGCCTTGAACGTTATGAGGCAATGACGGTCAATGAGAATTTTCTCAAGCCGGTTGTTTATCAGATGGATATTTGAAAGCCCAAGAGAGTCTCTTATGAGGGTACAAGCACTGACTTTTTTTCCAATAGACTCAATTCCTACAATTTTTTTCGTGCTGAACTCAATCGCAAGAGGAAAAAGCGGGAAGCCACCACCAAACCCAACATCAATGACTAAATCATGCAGACCCAGAATAGATTTAAGCACAGGTGACATTTGAAAAGGGAGAATAGAGTCTAGAACTTGTTTAGTAAAAAATTCTTCAGGATTCAAGATTTTCGTCAAATTCAGTCCCTCTAAGGGACCAGTTAATAATTGAAGATAATTTGCCGCAAAAGTTTCTAGTTTCAACTTAGTAGCCCGGCCACATACGATAGAGTTGCGGGTCGAATTCCATCAATGCTCTGGAGCTGATAGAAATTTTCTGGCATAACTTTACCAATACGCAATCGACACTCGTATGAAATATTTTTATTCTCTATAAGCGTCTTCCAATTAATTGGCTTTATCTTAAGTTTCTCAAATTTAGTCACTGTTTCGAGATCTCGATTAATGTGACCTTCATATTTAATCATTATACTGATAGCAATTATGACTCTTTCTGAAATATCAATCCCAATTCGTGCCATTTCATGGCCCAAGACAGAAATTGGATTGAATTGAGGCCGCTTTAGTAGCTCGGCAATCCCTAAAGGTTCACTTAACACCCCATAATCCGAAATTTCTCGCTGAATGTGCATCTTGCGAACAAGAGAATCAAGAAAATTAAACTCACACATAAGATTATTTAAACGTGTATCAAAATCACTATGCAGCATAAATTGCTGTCGATATTTACTCATGCGAACAAAAGCATTATCTTCGCGAAGAAAGAGCCGGTTTTCGCTGCGAGCGGTGAAAAGTCGATATGGTTCGTCGCGCTGAGAAGAAACTAGGTCATCAATCATAACACCCAAATAAGAATCACTCCTATCAAAGTGCAGTGAATCGCGTCCAAGGGCCTTGAGTGCAGCATTCAGACCTGCGACAAGACCCTGGCCTGCTGCCTCTTCATATCCTGAGGTTCCATTAATTTGCCCGGCAAAATAAAGTCCAGAAATTTCACGGTGCTCAAGAGCATGATTCAGGGTTGAAGTATCAACAACATCATATTCCACAGCGTATCCGAATTGCGAAATTTCCACATGTTCCAAACCAGGAATCGTTTCAAGAAAACTCTGCTGAACATCCTTGGGCAAGCTGGTCGAAATTCCGCTGGGGTAAATACTGTCGGTAGAAAGTCCCTCGGGTTCTAAAAAAATCTGGTGACCATCTCTATCCAAATATCTAAAGGCCTTATCCTCTAGTGAAGGACAGTATCGGGGGCCGATACCAGAAATCTGGCCATTGAAAAGCGGACTGCGATCCTTGTTCTCTCGAATTATCTTTAATGTTTGAGCATTGGTTCTCGTCAAGAAACAAGATTTCTGCGGAAGCATCCGCTCTGAAGGAAGGTTAAAGAGATGAAAAGTAGAAGCATGGGGATCCGAAAATTGTGGTGTGAGAAGACTGAAATCAATGGATTCCCGCTTTAGCCGGGGCGGTGTTCCGGTCTTAAACCGAATATCACGAAACTTAATAAACGGAAGAAAATTCCTCAAAGACGAAGAACCACTGCAATTAATACGTCCCCCGTTCCAACTCTCAGCTCCAGTATGCAGCAATCCGCCAAGAAAAGTACCGGCCGTCAAGACAACACACAGTGAAAGTATACAGGGTAGATCGGCCAGATAAAGCTGAAACGTACCATCCGAACAAAGTTCGAGTGACTGCACCTTTGCAATAATTAAGGTAACTCCAGGCGCCGATGCAAGCGCGTCCAGAGCAAAGCCAGAATAAAGATCCTTGTCAATCTGTACACGAGTAGATTGGACAGCAAAACCCTTCGACTCATTTAAAGTGCGAAAGTGTATCCCGGCTCGATCGGCCAGCCTACCCATGAGACCACCAAGAGCATCAATTTCTCGAACAATCTGGCCTTTTCCCACACCTCCAATAGAGGAGTTACAGGGGGCACTGGCCAAAGGAACATCATGCAAAGAAATTAGGCAGATTTTCAGGGCAGAAAACTGTGCCGCAATCCAAGCCGCCTCAATGCCAGCATGACCACCGCCAATAATACAGACGTCGAAATTATTAATTTGATTACTCACATTCATGTCCAATGTTCCACGTGGAACAAACTAAAGAAATCTATGTATCTGAAATTAGTGAAAGAGTCTACTTCCCGATGCAAAACCTGGAAAAAACCAAATTGAGAGTATCATCCGGCGTAACTACACCAATCAATTCATTAATAAGCAATCCTATCTCATTGATTTTATTAGACAATATACCCAAATCAGAATCTGAAACATAAGGCTTAACCGTATCAAAAGCAGTGTATATATTTGATATTACATCCCTATGACGATCGATGAGAATTGGGTTATGAGAGATCAATGAAAGATACTTTCTCGACACTAACCTCTTGAAAATACGTATAACCGAATTAGTGTCTGGTCCTATAGAACCACAATCACAATTACACTGTGCATATAGGGAATAATTAATTCGAAGTGGTCCTATAGAACCAGAATATGTGGCCGGTTCTATAGGACCACTTCCAACAAAAAAAACAGGACAGCAAAAGTGTGCAAAAACCTCTTTTAATTCGGAGTCAGAAAAAGAGTGAAGATCCGCATGAGTAAGCAAAATCAGATCAAAATCCCGAGGGGCAAAACTCGTCACCGCAGACCCTAAAGCAGACAAAACCAAAACCTTAAAAAAAGAATTTGAAAGCAAGGCGCGGGATCGGTGCATCCCCTCCTCCTCGACAATATTCTCAGGCATCTCGCGAACACCAGCACAATCAGTTAAAGTAAATAAATCATCCTCTATCTCAATTTTCTCAGAGATAAAATCACGGGTTGTACCGGCAATAGAACTCACAATAGATCGGTCTTCAGAGAGGATATAGTTAAAAAAAGAACTCTTGCCAGCATTCGTCGGACCATAGATAAGAATTCGCGGGGCAAGGGCACTAGACGCCTGAATTTGA
>CAYHRT010000024.1:0-25540 GCA_964359085.1 uncultured Bdellovibrio sp.
GCACTACTGTTAAGGGTCAGATAGCCAAGACCAACTTCTGTAAGAAATGACAAGCGGTTACGAATTTCCTTAAGTAAATTAACACTAATCTGCATTTTTTCTTTTGACAGGGTTAGAGAATTAAAAAAAGAAAGGCTTTGAGTGATTGGTAAATTTGCAACTTCTATAATATCTAATCCTCCAAGTTTAACTTGTAATGAGAGATTGCCTAGGCGCTTTCCTTGGCATTGATTGCAAATATCTTCCTCCATATATTCTTCAAGATTTTTGCGTACTTTGTCAGATTCTGTTTCAAGATATTTCTTTTCTAACCATGGAACAACTCCTTGAAATTGTTTTTTAAACTCAAATTTTGAATTTTCACTTGTGAAACTAAACCTATATATTTTTTTTGTCCCGTACAGAATACTTTTTCTAAATTCACGTGGAAGATCTTTGTACGGAAGATTAAGGTTAATTTTTTCAGATGATGCAACGTCAAGAATCATCTTGTATATAAAATTGTTCTTTTTGCTAATAAGGGGGATTGCACCTTGCAAGAGCGGCAAAGATTTATCAAAAATGATAGCGTTATCAGTGAATCCCTGACTAATGCCGAGTCCGTTGCATTTTTGGCAAGCACCAAGGGGTGAGTTGAAAGAAAAGTGCCTGGGTTCAAAATCTGGAAAAGTGATATCGGCTTCTTTTGAATAAAGGATCTCTGAAAAATGAGAGATCTTTTCATCAAGATAAATATGACAATGACCATGGCCATACTTAAAGGCCTGTTCTATAGAAGAAACAAGCCTTTCTCTGATATTGTCTTTAAGAATTAGACGATCCAAAATTATTGAAATTTCACAAGGGTAAGAAAAAGTTTTGGAATTTAACTCATCAAGGAGCAATTCAATATTGTTATATTTTAATCTGCGAAAACCGCTTTGTTCGAGAAAGAGTTTGAGGTGATTTAAAGCACTGCCGTTTTCGAGTTTGTATGAAAAACAGATATACACTCTGGTTGAATCAGCGTTTTTTAGAATTTCATTTGCTACTTGGGATGGGGAATATTTTGAAATAACACGCTGAGAAACGGGGCAATAGACATCCCCTATTCTCGAATAAAGAACACGTAAATAATCAAAAATTTCGGTGATCGTTCCAACCGTCGAACGAGGGTTTTTATTACTTCCCTTCTGATCAATTGCAATTGCAGGAGAAAGCCCTTCAATACGGTCGACATTAGCAGGACTAATGGCACCCAGAAATTGTCGTGCATAACTAGATAGCGATTCGATATAGCGTCGCTGGCCTTCTGCATAGAGAGTGTCAAAGGCCAAAGAGGATTTGCCCGAGCCGCTTGGACCTGTGATGACCACCAATTTGTTTTTTGGGATTTTTATCGAGACATTTTTTAAATTATGTTCGCGCGCTCGTTCTATTGAAATGTAGTCCATAGTAACTCTTGAAAATAGTGTCGAGTCCAAAAAGGATACTCGTTGGGTCTGCTAAATTTTTACCATAAATATTTTCAGCAGTCCCATGAACAACACTTAGTCGTAAAAAAGGTAAGCCAAATGTAATTTGGGCGGCATGAAACATATTAAGGGCTTTGAAAATTGGAAGTGCTTGATCATGATAGGGAGAAACCAAAAGAGTTCTCTTCTTGCGATTAAAGGCAGTAAGAAAAAACGAGTCAGCGGCCAGTGGTCCCAAAAAAGAGATTTCAGGAAATTTGGCACGCAAAGGTTTTAAAAATGATTCAAAAGAAAGTTCTTCGTTTCCAATTTGACCATTTTCACCTGCGTGCGGGTTTAGACCCAATATAATGACTTCTTCATAAGAACTAAAATACTTTGCTCCACAAAAAAGTGAAACATCAACTTTGTGAAAAATATCGGCGTTGATTTTTGGAGCAACCTCCAGTAGTGGGATATGATCAGTGAGCAAGAGGAGATCAAAACTCCTTCCCTTGAATGTCATGCTGACATCCTTAGAATGGAAATAATTCCTAAAAAAATCAGTATAGCCGCGATGATGAATACCCTGAAAAAAAAATTGGTCCTTAGAGCTGGGTAAGGTAAAGAGAACATCATCTTTTTGCAACAATGGCAAAGCGGTGAGAAGTGAATTTAGGGTTTCAGAATGCACTAAAAATATTGGCGATAAGAGAGGGATCTTTCCGTTGTGAACTTCAAGCATCCCTGATTCGATATGATATGGGATAGTGAGAGATTCAAGTTCATGGATAAGATCGTGGCGGTTAATGACAAGGGTAATATTCTTAAGATACTTCGTGGGAATAACAAGAATTGCTTTCAACAAGATCTCTAGGCCAATAGAGCCAAGCTTGCCTTGCGTGAAATAGATCATTGTTAAAAATACTTGATAAAATGTTTTAACGACTCACGCTGGAACCACATTTCAGTTACCTGCTTTTCGCTTTCGGTATAAATCTTTTGTCTCAGAGAATCTTTCTGTTTTAAAAATTTATCCGAATCGACAAGTTCCTTATGCTTCACAAAAAAAACATGAATCTTGTTTCCAATAGTGATTGGGGCCGAAAAATCACCGACGTTTATTTTTTCAAGTTGGCCTTTAATCTCTTTGGCGAGACCATCTTCGTTGATGTTATTTATATTTGATGCCTCGAATTTTCCCAAGTTTCCCTTGAGAGATTCCCCTCTTTGAAGACCCTTTAGAGCTCTAGGGAGCTGGGACATTTCATTTGGTTTAAGCACTCCCTTGTCGATAAAAAAATCTACCAAGTCAAAACGATGTCCCAGAGTGCTGTTGGAGGAGTTCATTTTATAAAACTCATTTTTAATTTCTTGTTCGGTAACAGAAATCATGGGCGAAATAACACGAGATAGAAAAATATTGTATTCTATAGACTCTCGGGTTACCTCGAAATATTCTTCGAACTCCAGTCCATTAGATTTCAGAAAATTCAGCAGAGCTTCTCGATTAAGTCCAAGGCGGTCCTCTGTTGATTTTATCTGGGATTCAACTTGATCATCGGCGATAACATAGCCTAATGCATTCAATTTTTCACGAATCAGCTTCTTGTTAATAAGCAGATTCATAATTTCCTTCTCGTTTAGAGAAGTTGTACGAAATATTTGGGGTGAAATTTCATTTCTTGCTCTCAGGGTGTCTTTAATGCGCAACACGTCGAGATGAGAGATCGTCTGATCATCAACCACTGCTATAATTTTATCCAAAACCTTCGCATGTACAAAGCACGATAGAAACATCAACAAGCACGTAAATAATATTTTCATTACGTAAAGCTAGAATATTTTATGCGATTATTAAAGATACTTTTTGTCGATTTTGATATTTGCGCCCTTGCGAAGAGTCGCAAAATACTCATTTAGGATTTCATCGCGCTTCAAATCGTACACGATCTTCTTATATAAGGGGTTATTGATCTCCTTAAAATCGCGAACGGACATAACTTTAACAATGTGGATTCCGAACTGAGTGCGGACTGGAGATGTAATGTATTCTTGAGGCTTTCCATTAATTGCCGCAAAATACTCTGGAGCAAGCCTCACTGCGGGCTGAAATCCAATATCTCCGCCGTTCGGTGCGGCTGATGTTTGACTGAATTTATTTGCAAGCTCTGAAAACTTTTGGGGATCGGTCTTAAGTTGCTCATAAACTTTCATTGCGACTTCAAGAGCGCCTTTAATTTCATTGTCAGAGGGGTTAGCAGTCATCCGAAAAAGAATATGAGCAGTGCGATATTCGGGATGTTTCGCATAATACGTTTTCACATCGTCATCAGTCACTACAATTTTCTTCAAAAGAGGTTCTAAATCTTTGCTGACCTGAGCGTGATATAAAACATCTTCCATTTTCTGTTTTACAACGCCATCCTCCTGAAGCCTTGATTTCTTGGCCCTATCAATTCCCAATTCTCGGTTGATAAGATCATTAATTACCTTTTCTTTTGTCACAATTTTGTCGCCGATAAAGAGAAGGTTTTGCTGATAGGTTGTTTCAAAATCTTTGAGTAAAATCTGATGACCATTGACTTCAGCTACAACAAGCCTGTCTTTGTCATTTGCCAAAAGATTTCCACAAATCAAAAGACATAAAACAATAAATGACAGTCGAATCATAAGATTTCCAAGTTATTAATACTTAATGATAAAACTAACATGATTTGATTTGCTGTGCAATAATTTTTGCAAAATTGAAAACTTCACTCGCATTGATGCCGGCCTTTGGATAATAACTAAAACTATAATCCTGATTAATTCGATAGGTTTTTGGCTCTCGAAGTAAAAAGTCAATGAGCCGTATTCTCCAATCGGGGTGTTTCTCAAATACCTCAGGGGAAAACTTAATCGTGATTGTTTTGTCATTGGCGGCAATCGCGATGACACCAATTTGACCTAATATAATCTTGGATTTGAGCACATAGAAAAGGTTTGTAGTTTCAGGGGGAATTTTTTCATAATAATTTTCAAGTTCCTGATAGGCCTCTTCGAGCTGCTCAACTTTTTTGAGACGCGAAAGTACCTTATACTGTCGTAGTCGCTCTGATGGGTCACAGATAAAATCATTGGGAATATAACAAGGAAAACTGATGTTGATTTCCAATTCAAGCGAGCGGTCTGTTTCTTGTCCTTTGAGTTCATTTATTGCTTCCTGCAATAGCTCTAAATAAAGCTCTAATCCGACTACTTCAATATGGCCGCTTTGTTCGGCGCCTAAAATATCACCTGCTCCCCTAATTTCCATATCGGCCGAGGCAAGATTGAAGCCACTGCCAAGTTCCGCATACTGTTGAAGTGCCTTAATTCGGCGCTCAGCTTCAGCCGCAATTGTGCGTTCCGGTACAATAAAATAGGCATAAGCTTTGCGCTCACTTCTACCAATACGACCTCGAAGTTGGTGAAGTTGTGCTAGGCCAAAAGTATCTGCTCGATCAATGATCATGGTATTGGCATTGGGAATATCAATGCCGGATTCGATGATGGTTGTGCAGACTAAAACTTGAAATTTGCCTTGATAAAACTCACTAATAATTTTTTCAAGTTGCACTTCGCTCATTTGACCATGGGCAAAGCAAATGGATATGGCAGGAGTGATGCTGCGAATTTTTGCTACATAAGATTCCATATCCTGAACTTTGTTATGCACAATAAAAACCTGTCCTCCGCGTGACGTTTCATTAATAATCGCAGTTCGCAAAATTTCAAGATCATCATGGATGATATAAGTTTTGATAGATTGACGGTTTGGGGGTGGAGTTTTTATGAGAGCGATATCACGTAGGCCCAAGAAAGAAAGCTGCAAAGTTCTTGGAATTGGAGTTGCTGTTAGAGTAAGAAAATCGACGGCATTTTTTAACAATTTGAGTTTTTCTTTGTGTCCCACGCCGAAACGATGTTCTTCGTCGACAATAACCAGTCCCAAATCTTTAAAACCGATATCACTGGAAAGTAATTTATGGGTACCAATTACGATATCGATATTTCCCAATTTTAATTGACTGATAATTTCCTTGCTCTCCCTGGCCGATTTGAATCGAGATAAAAAATCGATCTTTACTGGAAATTGTTTGAAGCGTTCCTGGAATGTATGAAAATGTTGCAGTGTTAAAATAGTTGTAGGTGCAAGCACGGCAACTTGTTTCTTGTCGAGAACGGCTTTAAAAGCGGCACGCATTGCAACTTCTGTTTTTCCAAATCCCACATCCCCACATACTAAAAAGTCCATGGGCCTTGGATCCTGCATTTTATCCATGACTGCTTCAATGGCGGTAAGTTGGTCAGGCGTTTCATCATAGGGAAAAGCCAAAGCAAATTCATTGAAAAGATGATCCGGGGGAGAAAAAGCAAACCCCTGCGAAAGAGCTCGTGAGGCATTTAATTGTAAAAGATCAAAGGCCAATTTTTTTGCTGATTCCTTGGCGCGTTTTTTTGCTTGTGAAAATTTCGAATTTCTAAGGGTATCGAGTTTATAAGAGGCATTTGAATCAGCATGTTTTTGTATTTGGTCGATTTTAAATACAGGAACATACACCTTGTCCTTTTCGGCGTATTCAATAACAAAATAATCTGACCGCGTTCCACCTGTAAAAAGCGACTCAATCCCAAGGTATTTACCAACACCAAATTGAGCATGAATCACAAAATCATCAATCGCCAGGCTTGCCATCTTTTCGGCAAAGAGATCTACATTTTTCGCTTTGGGACGAGGGGAGAGCTTTTTCTTCACCCCGAAAATATCAGCTTCGGTCAACAATAAAAGGTTTTCATCTTGTAAAAACAAACCTTCTGCGGCATCCAATCTCTCTTGTTTGATGGATTCCGATAGGGAGACGAGATGTTTCTGTGCGAGAAAAAGAAATTCTTCTTTTGCAGTATCAGAAGTGGTTAAAAAAGAAACAAGTCCTCCTTCTTTAATGAAGCTTTCTAAGATGGAAAATTTTTTTGAGATTAAATCATGTTGGGTATTACATTCTAGCAACCTAGTTCCCCAGAAAGCTTGCGGAGACTTCACATTCATTTGCACAAAATATTGTAGGTCGTGATTAGTCTCGAGGTGAAAATTTTCGACTCGAAGAGAATGGGGAGAATTAAGAATAATGTCGAAATAATATAATTTACCCGGTCTAGGCAGGATGTTATCAGTTTCATTTGATTGCTCTGTTGTCTCGAAGCGAGACTCTAATTCCTCGCGAAGATGCTCGATGGAAAAAGAAAGCGAGCGTTCATCAAATAAAACCGGGAGATAATTTTTACTTAATAAATATTCGAAGAACGAAGGAGTTTCTTCACTAAAAAAAAGTGGAAAAAAGTGTGGAAATCGTTCAAAACATTTGCCGGAATTTACACAGTTAAGAATATGATTTCGTGTCCCCGTTTTATTCTTTTGATTGGGTGATGGCATAGGTAGATTTGTTCTGAGATTGAGGCGAAGTTCCGGTTCATTGAGAGCGCACAGGGGGGTTGGGCCAATTTTGATGTTGGAAAGTTTGACAGACTTATCTATCTTTTGATGGTCTTGATCAAAGAAATACATAGCTTCAACCATCTCATCAAAGAAATAGACTCTAACTGGTCGTTGTCCAAAAATAAAGATATCAAAAATTTCTCCCCGCTTTGAAAAAGTACCATGACCATCAAGGGTCAAAGTATTACGATATCCTCTCTGCACAAGGTTTTGACATAGTTCTTCATGGGGAATGATGTCACTCTCTGATAGAGTAAAAATATGATCCTTAACCCAATTAATCGGGCATAGACGCTTAACAATTTCAAAGAGAGAGGCACCGATTATATTGGGCGCGGTTCCAACTTCAAGCTGATTGAGGAGCATGAATTTTTCATTAAACTCTTGCTCAGAAGGGACATAGGGGGAATATGGGTTCAAAAAAGGAGTAGGAAAAAAGCAACTTGTAGAATGCTCTGACCGCAATGATAACGTGAGCGCTTCTAATGAAGCATCGTCATGGGTAATAAAAAGGAATTTATACTTTCTCCATTCTCGCCCATTGCAGATATGATTCCAGAGAAATCCAAATTGTGAAGACGAAATACTATTGATAATGAATTTCTCATTACCACCTTCGAGCCATTCCAAGAGCTTTAGTTGCAGCGCGCGAAGCATAATCAAGAGTTACCCACGCCAGGCGTATCCCAATAAGTGTGATAACGACATGTGTTGTCAAATGTTTTTAGATACATACCATTCCCAACGGTCAATTAATAGGTTATTCTTTTTTAGCATTTTTATAATTAAGCATCAACGAGAGAGGAAATGTGGCGGCATTCAATATGGACGTCTATCTTCCAACGTTTCTATTAATTTTTATAGCACTGCTTATTGTTGTTGGTGCACTAATTTTCAGTTATTTGATTCGTCCATCGAACCCATCCTTGATTAAACAAACTGCTTATGAATGTGGCGAGCTACCTGTGGGTACCGCTTGGGCCAATTTCAATGTGCGTTTTTATGTGATTGCGCTGGTTTTTATTATTTTCGATGTTGAGAGCGCCCTCATGTTTCCCGTAGTCGCTGTGTATAAACGATTTCTGCAACTGGGTTCTGGTGCTGCGGTTCTCTTGTCCCTTCTTGTTTTTATCGGTGTTCTCATTCAAGGGGTGATTTACTGCTGGCGAAAGGGTGATTTGGATTGGGTTAAAAGTTATCGAACATCCTCGGATGTACGCGCAAAGGGTCTTAAATAATGAATGGAACGATTGTTTCTTATTTGGGCGAGATATCAGGTTTAAGTTTTAATTGGTTGGGAACGCTTGTCATTTTCTTCATTGCGTCGCTTATTCTTGCCAGTATTATGGCTTTAATTGGTGGGCTAGGGACCTATGCCGAACGGAAAATTTCTGCTGACATCCAAATGCGGTACGGGCCGAATAGAGTTGGTCCCTTTGGAATTCTGCAATTCCTAGCAGACGGTGTGAAAATGTTATTAAAGGAAGATTGCATTCCTAGGGAATCCGACAAATTTATTTTTAAGTTGGCACCTGTGCTTTGTTTTGTTGGCGTGCTTGCTTCTCTTGCCGTTTTGCCAATGAGCAGCGGTTTTATTTTGTCGGATCTCAATGTCGGTATTTTTTATTTATTAGGTGTGACGTCGATGGTGGGTGTTGGCATTTTTCTTGGTGGATATTCTTCGAACTCTAAGTGGGCAATGTTGGGAGGTATGCGAGGAGCATCACAAATAATTAGCTATGAGGTTCCTGTAACGTTAACCATTCTATCAATTGTAATGATTGCTGGAGGGCTTTCGCTGAATACTCTTGTTGGTGGCCAAGGACCGTATCCTACTGATTGGTACTTATTTCATAACCCATTTTCGTTTATTGGTTTTTTTATTTACTTCATAGGTTCGTTAGCAGAAACGAATCGTGCTCCCTTTGATCTGCCAGAAGCTGAATCAGAGTTGGTGAGCGGCTACCATACAGAGTTTTCAGGTATGCGATATGCCTTCTTTGCGCTTTCTGAGTATATCGAAGTGTTTGTATTATGTGCAATTGCTGCAGCCTTGTTTTTGGGTGGATATCATGTTCCCTTTCATCTGGGAGGGGATGGTTTTGTCGCCCAATTGCTTCAGCTCGCAGTATTTTTTGCAAAGTCATTTTTCTTATATTACATCGTGATTTGGATTCGCTGGACACTTCCTCGTATGCGAGTTGATCACCTCATGGTTCTTTGTTGGAAATACCTAACTCCGATTGCGCTCTTTAATTTGGTAGGCACGGCCATATGGATGTATTGCTTTAATGGCAGATCGTTTTATTTGATCGTGAAGCATTTTTTCGTACTTTCGGGCCACCAATAAAATGGGTTGTATATGTTGCAAACAATAATATTCTCACTTTCGGCATGTTTAGCGATTTTTGGTGCTTTGTCGGTCACTTTTTCGAACAAGCTAATTCATTCTTGCGTGTATCTGCTTTTTTCTTTAATTGGAGTTGCCGGCTTGTATTTAACTTTAGGTGCGGAATTCGTCGCTGCAACTCAACTGGTAGTTTATGTCGGTGGCATTGTTGTTCTTTTGCTTTTTGCGATTATGCTGACTGGCGGGTCAAACCTTCATCACGTAACAAGTCGTTTTGGACTTGAGTCGACGCCTCTGATGGGGAACTTGCGCACTTATATTATGGGCATAATTACCGCGTTATTATTGATGGCCGTTCTTTTTAATGTTTTACAGGGTTCAATTAAGAGAACTTTTATTGATAAAAATGAATTTGCTTCTACGGTAGAGCAAATTGGAGTCAAGCTTTTAACAGATCATATTCTTGCTTTTGAGATTTCGTCTGTGTTGCTATTGGGTGCTCTGGTTGGCGCTGCGATAATTTCACGACCTTATAGCTCTTCTGAATCGGAGAATTGACATGGGAATTGCTCCCTATATAGGTGTTTCAAGTATTTTGTTTGTATGTGGAATCGTCGTCATGATTGCCAGAAAAAATATCATAGGAATTCTGCTTGGGATTGAATTAATTCTAAATGCCGCCGCGTTAAATTTTGTGGCTTTTACTAAATTTAATAATATGAATCTTGATGGGCATGTTTTTGCGCTATTTATTATTCTGGTTGCCGCAGCGGAAGCAGCTGTTGGTTTGGCAATAGTGATTAGATTTTTTCAAGTGCGAGAAAGTGTTCATATTGATAGCGCTACACAGTTACAAAGTTAAGAAAGGTAGATAAACATGGAGTATTCTCTTTTAACGATTGCACCAATAGTTTTGTTGCCTTTTGTTGCCTTTGTGCTTAATGCATTCATCGTAAAAAAATTTACGAAAACAGCCGTCACCATTAGTTGTGTTGCAATTTTCATCCCATTTATTATGGCGATGAGGATTTTTACAGACTTTGTTTTTAGTAAATATTCTGCTGATTATTACATTCATAAAACGTTTACCTGGTTTGATTTGTCTGCTGGAAGCCAGATTTTTAAAGTTCAGATGGGTATCTACCTCGACAATATGTCTGCCGTTATGTTGTTGATGGTGACTGGTGTAGCATTTCTGATTCATCTTTTCAGCACTTACTACATGCATGATGATCCACGCTATGGTCGGTTCTTTGTTTATCTTTCGCTTTTTACTTCAGCAATGCTTGGGCTAGTACTCTCTGATAACCTTCTTTCGGTATTTATTTTTTGGGAACTCATGGGCTTTTGTTCATATAGTCTCATTGGGTTTTATTATGAAAAGGAAGGCGCTGGAAATGCCTCAATAAAGGCCTTCATGACAACACGAGTGGGAGATGTATTTTTCTTGCTTGGTATCGTTGCTCTTTGGTCCACCATTGGCAGCGTCACCTATGTTGAGATTTATAAAGCTATTGCTGCAAGCTCCTTAAGTAGTCCTGTTTTTCTTTTCGGTCTTGGTATCCCTTTGGCCACCTTTGCTGGTTTCTGTGTTTTTATGGGAACAATTGGAAAATCGGCGCAATTTCCTCTCCAAGTTTGGTTGCCAGATGCTATGTTTGGTCCGACTCCTTGTTCCGCGCTAATTCACGCTGCTACTATGGTTGCCGCCGGTGTATATCTTTCTCTGCGCATGTACCCGTTGATGGAGGCAGGTGGTCTGCTTGAGTTGATCGCTTATGTGGGCGGTATCACTGCCTTGGGTGCCGCAACGATTGCCTTAGTTCAGACCGACATTAAAGCGGTCTTGGCCTATTCAACAATTTCACAATTGGGTTATATGGTGCTTGGTATCGGCGTCGGAGCTTACAATGCTTCGCTTATGCATTTAATAACCCATGCTGTCTTTAAGGCCTGTTTGTTTCTTTCGGCAGGCTCAGTTATACATGCACTACACGATCATCATACCCATGCTCCTGTCCAAGAAATGCCAAGAATGGGTGGGTTGAGAAAAAAGCTTCCCTATACTTTTTTTGCTATGTTGTTTTGTACCTTCGCTATCTCAGGTGTTCCCCTCTTCTCGGCGTTTGTGAGTAAGGACCGTATTTTGGGTGATGCCCTTGTAATGGCCTCTCATTCAGCAGTCTATGTAGTGCCTGCTATTTTAGGTTTATGTGGTGCTTTCTTAACTCCGTTTTATATGTTTAGGATGATGTTCTTAACTTTTTTTGGAGCGCCTCGCGATGCTGAACTTTATAAGCATGCCCACCAGGAGCACTTGTCCTTTAATCGGAATGTACCTCTTTTGCTTTTGGCAATATTTACACTTGGTTTTTGGTATTCAGGTTCTCTTACCGGCCAAGGGATGGTTAAGCTTTTTCCAGAATCAAAATACGAATGGTTCCAGGTTCTTGTTGAAAAACCAGAGCTGAGTAAGTTTTTAGGCAGAACGACGACCCCTCTCGAAATTCCCGAAAGTAAGGAATTCATTGAACACTCACACTACGACCCCAACCATGGAATCGCCTCGGAGGAAGAAGCTCACCATGTACACTTAATTCACCGAGTTGGGGCCATCGCTTCTATTGTAATTGCATTGAGTGGAATTTTTCTGGCTTACTGTATGTATATCTTAAAAAAGTTCTCACCAACCTGGTGGACAACAACCTTTGCACGATGGACCAAGGTGCTTAAAAACCGCTACTACTTTGATCACCTCTATCTCGACATACTCATTAATAAACTGCTTCATCCTTTAAATAATTTACTCGCATGGATAGACATGGGAATTTATGATCGTTATGCCGTGGATGGATGGGAAAGGATGCTTGCCTTTTCTTATGGCGTTGCACGTTGGTTTGATAACATCGTCATAGACTCTATTTTAGTAGATGGTTCAGGCATATCTGTAAGGTTTTTTAACATAGTATTAAGAACGATTCAAAATGGGAAAATTCAATTTTATTTTCTCGTATTGCTGCTTGTATTGGCCAGCTATGTATTTGCCTTCAAGCCAGTAATTTAGTTTTTTGAATAAGGAGAACGAGTCGTGCAGCACCTCTTGAATTGGATTTTGTGGACACCAGTACTTGGAATTATTGGGATTTTTCTTATTCCTGCAAAGGCCCATAATACGATTCGTTTCTGTAGTCTTTTTGTGACGGCGATTACCCTTGTTCTTACCGTGTTATTGTACTGTCAATTTGATCAAACTACGCCGGGGATGCAGGAATATTTCAATATTAAATTTCCTTGGATTGAACAATTCCATATTAATTACTTTCTCGGGGTCGATGGTATTTCTCTTCCCATGATTCTTCTTACGGGACTTTTATTTTTTCTCTGTATTCTTAGTTCTTGGACGATTGAGAAATCAGTAAAGGGTTACTTCGCCTTATTTCTTATGCTTGAGGCGAGTGTTTTTGGTGTTTTCATGGCCCTGGATTTTTTCCTCTTTTACGTTTTCTGGGAAGTCATGTTGATCCCGATGTTTTTCCTAATCGGAGTTTGGGGTGGTGAAAATCGTGAATACGCTGCGGTTAAGTTTTTTCTATACACTTTTGCTGGGTCCGTTCTCATGCTCGTGGGTTTGATTGCCCTGTATTTTGCCTCTGGTTCCTCCAGCGAGTCGTTTAATATCCTTGCTCTTCAAGGTGGTAAGTTTGGTGAGATGACAGTTAAGCTTTTTGGTGGCGACTGGAATTTTGGGAAACTTGTTTTTGTTGGGATGTCTATCGCTTTTGCAATCAAGGTTCCTATTTTTCCGTTTCATACATGGTTACCACATGCCCACGTTCAGGCCCCGACCGCCGTCTCCGTTATACTGGCAGGTGTTTTATTGAAAATGGGAACCTATGGTTTTTTAAGAATAGCGTTTCCTATTTTCCCCGAAGCAGCTGTTTATTTTCGCGATGCAATTGCCTGGCTTGGTCTTATCAATGTTATTTACGGTGCACTCTGCGCTATGGCACAGAGTGATATGAAAAAACTCATAGCATATTCCTCTGTATCACACATGGGTTTTGTTATGCTGGGTCTTGCAGCTATGACTGTCCAGGGTACAAACGGGGCCGTACTTCAAATGTTTAATCACGGGACATCAACGTCGATGATGTTTTTGATGGTTGGGGTGCTGTACGAGCGCTCCCACCATCGCTGGATTGTCCGTCCTGATGGCACTAAAGGTTTTGGCGGACTTTATACAAAACTTCCGATTTATTCCATTGTCTTTATAATTTCTATGTTTGCATCCATGGGATTACCTGGGTTATCAGGTTTTATTTCGGAGGCACTTATCTTTTTAGGAATGTACAAAGAATTCACAACGATCACAGTCCTCGCTCTCATTGGTCTATTAATTGGTGCTGCCTATTTGCTGTGGATGTTTAAGAGAATGTTCTTTGGTGAAGTTAATCCGTCGATTATTGAATATCATGATATGAATGCACGTGAAATTTTCTATATGGCACCATTATGTATTCTTGTTATCGTGTTTGGTATTTACCCGGCGCCGATATTGAATGTTATGAAAGAATCAGTGGGTTCATTGGTGCAATTATTGGCAAAATTTCAATAGGCCTCGATAGAGACTAGAGAGCGAAAATATTATGGAATTGGGTTTAAATTATCTTTATAGTATTACTTTTTATGTCCCTGAATGCATTGCTGTCATAACCATGGCAGGCATTCTTTTTTTAGAAGTTGTATACAAGAAGGATGATTCAAAGCGCGTGCTACTTAAGATGTTCACCATCTTAGGGCTTGTTTTAACCTTCGCGGCATTATTGTGCAATTTAGACCTGCCAACAAAAAATATTTTTTATGATGCTATTGTCATGGATCGTTTTAGTGTCTTGGTAAAAATCATCGCAGTTCTTGCGACGTTGATTTCATATTCTTATGGCCTATATTCACGTGATATTTATGCTTCTTTAAAATCTGAATTTGGCATCTTGCTTGTAGGCGTTTTGATTGGCACCATGCTTTTGGCCAGCGCCAATAATATGCTCACCCTTTATCTTGGCATTGAGATGTTATCAATTCTCTCCTACCCTCTCGCGGCCATGAAACGTGTAGATGAAAAATCAGTCGAGGCAGGATTAAAATACGCACTCTATGGAGGCCTTTCGGCTGGGATAATGTTATTTGGAATGAGCTTAATCTTTGGCCTCCTTGGGACTATTCAGTTCGCGGAGATCGCTGCACGAATTGCTTCGCTCGACGTAACTGAGAAAGTTATTCTTCTACCGGCGTTTCTTTTTTTCTTTGTGGGGCTTGGTTACAAAATTTCGTGTGTTCCGTTTCATATGTGGACACCTGATGTCTATGAGGGATCTCCGATTCCTGTTACTGCCTTTTTTTCTGTTGTTCCCAAGATTGGTGGTATTGCAGCGTTAGTGCGAGTCACAACCGTTTTCTTTTCAAATGAAAACCTAATTCAATATTCCTGGGTAGCCGTTCTTACCGTGGTTGCGGCCCTTACCATGACGGTAGGAAATGTTTCAGCGTTAGGACAGCGTTCTGTTAAGAGAATGTTGGCTTACTCTTCCATTGCACAGATCGGGAATATTTTACTAGGCGTCCTCGTTCTAGAAACGATAGGTCAGCAAGCAATTATTTTTTATTTTTTTGGATATATGGTCATGACGCTTTTAGCGTTTGGAATCACGGCGGTACTCTCTGATCAGTATGGTAATGACTACTTCGATCGATTTAATGGGCTTATACATAGAAACCCCCTTATGGCCATTTCGCTTATTGTAGCAATGTTATCCTTGGCCGGTGTGCCGCCTTTTATTGGCTTTGTTGCTAAATTTAACATAATTGCCGCTGTTATCAAGAAAGGTTTTTTTGTTTTGGCCATTGTGGCCGTTCTAAATTCAGTCGTCTCACTTTACTACTATATGCGGCTGATAAGGTTAGTTGTCTTTAAAATGCCAGATTCCAATGAGAAATTGTTTAACTTAGGTTTGGGACGACAAGCGCTCTTTATTGTTATGGCACTTTTCTTAGTCATTGTCGGTATTTTTTGGGAAGATTTATATAAATTTTCTGATATTACAAACCAAATAAAACTGGCCCACTGAATTGGCACTTAATTCACCGATTTTTTTGTATATTTTTGTAGCGGCACTAATGGTATTGCCAATAACGGCCATGCTTAAGAAAATGCCTAAAGTTTTTTCCGATGTTGATAACTCGAGCAGATTTAACCAGAACTTGCAACCTGCGTTTTTAAAATATTTTTCCTGGTTATTGTTTGTATTTGCCGTTTATTTCCTAATAGGTTCTGTGAATCTTGCGGTTAAGGAGATGCGAGAGGCATTATTTGGTTATTTATTTATCTTATTATTCATAATGGGTAAAAAGTAATGCTTGGAAATATCCTTCTCTTTATTTTTCTTTTTGTCGCCTTGATATTATGTTGGCAATTCATATCATCAATATTCTCACGATCAGAATTCAATATTTATAAACATGTATCTTTTTTTGCTGTGCTAGTGAAAGAACACGATCATGATTTTATTAGATCTTGGGTAAAAATATTTTTTATGCTGTTGAAGCTTATATTGTTGGCCATCATTATTAGGAGCTTGGATTTTTTTTCTTTTACAGAGAATCCAGATTACTTTATTGGAAGCAGAGGGGTTCAGATAACGTACGCGGGTCTATTTTATGGTGTTGTCGTATGGGAAATTTTGAGCGCGATAGAGTATTTTTTTGAAGAAGATATGAAAAAAGAGAGCACGTTTGAAATTTTGAAGAAGCCTGTTTTTTTTCTGCTGTTTCTGTTTTCTTTTTCGAGCTATTACCAAACCCCATTTAGTGATTATATTGTTTTGCGTCAGCGAGAAGAGCTCTATTATGGAATCTTGAATCTTGGCTGCATTAGTCATATTTTCTTTTTTTTGCTTTTCTATTTTTACATTTCGCACGACCTGAAGCGATTAGGTGCCAGTATTATTCAGCATAAAATTGGCTTGCTGAGTAACATAATCGGATTCGCTAAAATATTTATTCTGCAAATATTCCTGATTTATGCTTTTCTGGGTTGGACTTCCCAAGTTCCGCTCATGGAAATCGTGATAGATCGATTTCCTAACAGTGGTGCCATATTTGAAGTCTTATCTTTGTTGGCCAAACTTATATGTGTTCACTTATGTGGACTTCTGGGTAGCCAATTTTTAGGAAATATCAACTCCAGATATGTGCGTGGTATTGAGAGATATTTACAGCTATTGTCGGGAGTAAACGCGCTTTTATTGATCGGAATACGCCTATGGTGATGAAAATTGCTGACATGATTTTGCTTTCAATGGCGCTCTTGATGTTGTTGCCTTTAAAACTAGCTATAATGAAAATACTCACGCAAATTTTCACGATAGTCCTTATCTTCGCGATTATAAGTCAACATCAGGGAATTAATACAGTTTTCTTCTGTCTTGTGATGTTAGGAAATATATTTCTTACTAAAAATATTTCATGTTTAGAGGAAGAATCTCTTCCGCGCGGAATTGAAAATAGGGTGCAGAAATTATTATATAGCATTGTGATTATTGCCCTAATTGGCGCTTTTTCTTTTTATTGGTTTGAAGAAGTCCAGCTTCCAATTAAGACTAAGCCAAATGCCTTACTTATGGGATCATTGGGACTATTTGTTGTAATGTTTATATTAATAAATATAAATAAAAAAGAGCCAAATTAATGAACGATATCGTGATTCCTTTTCTGATTTCAGCCGTTTCAATTATTGGTATTGCCATTAACCCAAAAAATAATATAGTGCTTCGTATTTTAGTAATAAGCGCCAGTATTTTATTTCTTGTCGTGCGTTTTTCGCGTGGTGAAATCAATGAGTTGTTATTATTAATTTTTTTGGCCATTAGTATGTTTATAGGAAACTATTATTATTTACTAGTAGATAATGAGAGGTCGTAGTGTTGTTGGCGCTAGAATGGGTCTTTCCCGCGCTTCTGCTGTGTTTTGCGTATTTGCGCAACAGATTGTCTTTGGGTGTCCTTTCGAGCAAACATGTTTCGATTTTGGTTTATTGCGTTCAAGCAATAGGCCTTTTTTTTACTCTGCAGCTTGAGCATGACCTTGCTAATGTGGCTAAGCAAAATAATTTTTCCTTTTTTTATTCTCATGTCACTACGATTCTTGTTTGCTTTTTTCATGTTTTTTATTCGCTCGATTTCATTAAAAAGGTTATTTCTGTAAATACCCTATATGCGTTCTTGGCGATTTTTCCTTTTGCCGCCACTTCAGATATGTGGATTCTGTTTTGGGTTTTCTTCCTTATTATGTTTTTTATTCTCATGAATTCAGAGTGGCTTTTATCACGGCGACAAGTAAGTGTTTTACTTGCGCTTTTCGTATGTCTTCTTTTGCGGGCGCAGTTAAAGCATGCGATATATAGTATTGTCATTGGGATTGAAGCGTTTATTGCAATACTTGTACTTTTGTATTTAGTCTATTGCGGGAGAGAAAGGAACCACATATTTTTGCTGGCGCTATTTTTCACTATTATTTCAAAATTTGGCACTCCGTTAAATTCTTTTTTTGCCATGATAATTTGCTATACGTTGGTTATCTATTATTTAGTAAAAATTGCAGCGAATGGGCCCATGGACAAAAAATGGTCTCTTGCTGATTTGTTTTTTATTATCGCACCTTTTGATTTATTGCTTTGGAATACATTTTATTTTGTGCAGACATTGTTTATTTTGGTGATTTATAAATCATTTAATTTGTTTAAACGTGATACGCGCTTTAACTTGATTCAGTCAGTTTTATTCTGTCTATTGACATGCACTGTATTATCAATAGGAGATCTTTTTTCCGAGATCAAATTTCTGTCTGGGGTTGTACTTGTGGCCAAATTATCCATAATTATATTCTTTCTCTTTTCTGAACGGCGATATGCAGAGATTGGGAATACAAACTCTGATCGTCCTGAAGTCAGTATCCTCGTCTTTCCAGTACTGTTCCTTCTGTATAAATATGAATATATATCGCTAAATCCAATATTAGGTGTGATTTTCATCATGGCTTTTATTATTAAGATTGTTTCGCTTTACCATCCGAGTCTCGTTCGTAATTTCAATTTATCTGCCCTCCGACGATTAAAGCTATTTATGAAAATAAAATTGGAGGCAAATGAAAGATAAAGCCAGACCTATACCGAAAATTTTATTAATACCGGGGCTTTCTATTTCTTTAATTATCCTTTGGTATTTTGTTTCAATCAATATGAATGCATCTTTCGCCCCCGTGATCAGTAGTCATTCTGTTTGTATTTTTTTGTCACTTATTCTCGTTATAACATTCATGGAGAGAGATCTTTATGACGATTTTTATAAAAAAACGCTTATGTTCATATTTTTAGTGCAAGCAATATTTATCAATCCAAGACTTGGACCATTTGCAGTAGAATGTCTCTATACGCTATGGCTACTTTCAAACTGGGATAAACCGAATACGTATCTAAGAGTTTTTAATTTTGCGTTATCCATATCAATGATGGCATTACTTTTTCTTGATCATTCACTTTTTAAAATAAAAGACTTGATGGAAGATATTATCCTTTTCGTATCTTTGTTAAGATGTGCATACGTGAACTATACGCATGTTAATAACACATACCCGAGAGGGTTAGAGGATGTGATGTTTTCAACCTTGTCACTATTCCTTCTTTCGAGGGCCATTGAAATTAATCATTGGGCAATATTGATCGTGTTTGTAACCTTTTTCTCAGTGCTGGGAATCATGAATCGCTCAAAGCAAGAGTTTCGTGCCATGCTCACATGGCAGTTCTTTATTGGTGCGACTTCGGGTATTGTTCAGGGTCTTAGTCTGTCACTTCTTTTGACGGCCCTTCGCCCCACGATGGCATCTGAGACAAAGAACGATAAGGTGAATCGTTCGAGCGTGCTGTTTTTCGCAATAATTCTAATGTTTTTTTTAATAAGGGGATTTTCTCAAAAGATGTTTATTTTGGATATTATTGGCCTTCTGGCGTTGCAATGGATCTTGTGGAATGTATTCTTTGTGCGTCTTTTAAAACGAGAATACATACACATTACGTTGCTGGTTTTTATTATTTATCTATTTTATGAGAGAAGTTAAATGCAGCTATTGATGGCGAAATATGTGCTGATTGTTCCCTTGATTACCTTACTTATTTTCAAGCACGCTTCTATCAAAAAAACAACGGGATTATTACTTAACTCACTTGTGATGATAGGTTTTATTTCTCTATCTATCTTTGCGAAGCAAAAGTTTTTTTACACATTGGGATTAGAGCAAAACTTTTTTTTTATTTACATGATAATTTTTGCAACCGTGGTAGCTATTTCTACGGAATATCAAAGGCGTGAATTGTTGGCCTTTTGCTCTTGCATTTTTTTGATCGCCATATTTTTTGTAAATGAAGTCATGATCTTTTTTCCAATAATTAGAATATATATCGACTATAGTCTTTTGCAAAACGAGAGATTTGAAGCCAATCGGGCAAGTATGTTCAATTACAGGATGCTGGCGAATATTTGCGAAGTTGCACTCCTTTTTGTAATTACAAGCTTTGAATTCAGTCGTCAAGCTAGTCAGGTTTTATCATTGGGAATATTTTTTATTTTTGTATTTCAGATAGTGCTTTCGTATTTCTACGAAAAATGTTTTTGTGTGACACTTACTCCGCTTAGGATAATGGGAAATTTTGTAAACTATTTCTTATATCCAGGATGGGCGCTTATGCTCATGAGGCAAGTGAAATATGTCGAAACTTTAACATCTCTTTCTGTATTTGTTCTTGCTTTGGGAGTATTTATTATTTTGCTTGATGTGTATTTTTCGAAGAAATCAATCTATGCGATACTAGTGGTTAATATCTTATTATTTTTTTGTCCTATTAAGGGGAATGAATATATCTTTTATAAACTTTCATCCTATTCATTTATGGGCGGATTATTTATTCTTTGGACCCAAGAACTACTGGCTTTGGCCACTTCTCCCTCAAGGATTGGAAAGACGCTACATTACATTTTCATCGTTCTCGTCGCGATGCCTATTCTTGGAAATGGCAATTTAGTAAAGTTCATTATTTTGCTCAGGTTACACAAAGAACACCTGGCCATTTACTTGATTACTCTTCTTGGTTTTATGCTTTTGCAAGCATTTTACCGTTTTGATACTACAACTTCTAATCCAAAGGTATTAATCAAAAAATTTCAACCATTTTGGATTATAATTGTTACTAATATATTAGTAACAATTGCCCTGAATTTATCGTTACTTGGAAATGCAAAAATTTAGAGTCAAATTAAATAATTCACGAGTTGTAGGACCTTTCTCACGAGAGCAAATTGCAGAGTTGTATCTGAAAAGTCATATAAAATTTGAAGACCTGTGTCAAATTTTTCCCACAGGAGAATGGCTCCCTATTCGCGCACATAAGGATCTATTAAGCTTTATCGAATCAGCAAAAAAAGACCCATCTGTCGTTAAGCAAGATAATGATTCGAAAACTGTTGTCAATCTTGCCGCGAGAAAAGTCACTCGACCACAAGAAGTGAAGCATGAAAAGACTCAACTTGAGGTGGTTGTAGAAAAGGCAGCGAGCAGGAGTCATGACGTTAATGAGCTGAAGGTTCTTGATCCTGATGTGAAAGGTGAAGATTTTCACGAATTTAAATTTGAAAAGAAAACCCAAAAAGTTGTTCTTTCCGACGTGCTAAATAAAGCAGAGACACCTGTGTTGGCAAAAAAAACAGAGGCAGAATTAGACAAAACGGTCATCGCAAAAGGCATCAAGAAAGAAGTGAATCTCGATAAGACAATGGTTCGACCTGAGAACCTTGCTAAAAAGCAGCAGGAGATTGAAGCATTAAAAGAAGCTGCGGCCTTGATCGAAAAGGAGAAACGTGAAAAGGAAGAAACTGCAAATTTGCCGACTGTTTCGGAAACAAAAGAAGTAAATCTTTATAATGAAGCCACTTCAGTATCAAATATGTCTGGCTATCTCGAAGAGTTAAAGAAAAATATTGAGCAGTCGGAACAAGATTTTGCTCAAGAGCAACAACGGCTCATTGATGAAGTCAACAAAGATACGATTACAGAAAAACTTGGTGTTGTTTCTGAAACTCAGGTGTCACCACCGCAGAAAAAAGCAATGAAGCCTATAATTGCGGTAGTTTTTATCGTGTTAATATACTTTCTTTTTTTCGATGAAGAAGAACAGAGTAAAGAATATGAACCATTGGCAGTGAAAATGACATTTCCAGTGGTTTTAGAGGTTGAAAATGAGCTTGTATCGACAGAGGAAATGGAAAAAGGCAAAGCCTTTTCAACCCAAAATAGTTACATGGCAAAAATAAATGCAATCAATCACCTGCAGCTATCACTAGCAAATAAATTCAAAGATAATCCATCTTTTGGTCTTTTATTACTTTTGTATGCAGAACTGCTACCGAATGCGGGAAACCAGCGAGAAGCATTAAAAACCATCTATCGGATGTTAAAAATTGTAAGTGCTCGTACCTTGGCCGATGTCAATATGGCTTTGGGCGCAGCGCTATATTATTATCATCAAGGCCGTTATAAGACTGCGAAAAATACGCTGGAAAATTTTCGTAGAGTTACGAAAGGGCTAACACCTAAATTTTTAGCTGTGTGGATGGAGGTATGTCTTAAGGCCGGCGACTTTGTTACGGCGAAAGAGCTTTTTGACAAGCTTAATTCTTTGAAACCCAAAACGCTTGAGATCTATCTTGCCCTCTCGCACTTTTATCAACAGGATTCTAAGCCAGAACAGGCTTTGGAAATTTTACAAGAAGGAAGCAAGTTGAATAAGGGATCAGTTGCTCTCTTGTTAGAGTACGCCAAATTGAAACTTGATGCCGGTGACTTTAAGAAATTTTCCGAGGCCCTGAAGAATATTGACGAACTCAAAGCAGAGTACAGTCCAGTATATTATTCAAAATATTTGGAATATATGGGAATATTGAGTGCAAAAAAGAATAAGATGGAGGCCGCAACTAAATATTTTAAAAGAGCATTGAAAGTAATGGACACTGACGAGTTACGCTCAAAGCTTGCGTCGTTAGAAGTAGGTGGCTCAAACAATGTGCAAGGCCTAATTCTAGAAAGTAAAATATTATTTCTTATGAGCAAGGCCAAGTTTGAAGTGGAAAAAAAGAATTGGGATCAGGCCATGGCGTATGCAATCTCTGCTTCGGACCTATCTGAAACGTACTTACCCTCTAAACTCTTGCTGGCAGAAATCCAAATCCAGAGAGGATATTTCGATTTTGCTCTAAAAAAATTACTTGATCTTCAAAAGGTTGCTCCCATGAATACAAAGGTCAACCACCTTCTGCTTTATGCTTATATTGAATCTTTCAAAATTGATGATGCTCAAAAGGAAATTAACCAGATGACGCGAAGTCCTTTTGCCAAGACCTATGAATATGCTTCATTGTTGGGGCTTTTTTATAAAAGACAAAATAATACTCCTCTTGCAATTAGGTGGTACCAAGAAAGCATTAATAGAAATCCTTTAAACGATAAGGACTATTTCAATCTTGCCGAGATTTTAGTGTATATGAAAAAATTTAAGGATGGTTCTCGGATGCTTGCAGAGTCTTTGGCCTTAGACCCTGATAATGTGGACTACGTTGCATTGAATGCGGAAATACTCTATGAAGAGAAAGGTGCGGATACTGCAATAGGATATCTGCGTGAGCAATTAGATAAGCACTTAGAAGACCCAAAGTTGATTGGTGAAATCGCCAAATATTATTACAGGTCTGGCCAGACAAAGTTTTTTGATCAGTACAAGGCAAAGATGGAATCACTTGCCAACAAGGATGCCGGTTTTTACTTATTTCTAATCGATGCATCTCGCAAGGAAGATAAATTTGATGAAGTTGTCACATATAGTAAAGAGCTGCTAAAGATAGACCCAGGAAACTTAACAACTCGTATGCAGTTGGCTGAATTTTTTCTAGCCAATGGCAAAACTGAGGATGCACTAAGAGAATTTGAACAAGTCAATGCACGTCTTCCTTCCTTCCCCAAAGTGCACTATTACTTGGCGAAGGTTTATATTGCGACGAAAAATTTAGAGAAAGCGCAGCAAAATGCAGAAGAAGAAATACAAAATAACCCTAATCTTGAATTTGGCTACTCCATTTTAGCGCAAATGTATAGGGAGAAAAATGATTGGGCAAATGCCATAAAAAACTATGAAGCTGCCATTACAAAGAATGGTAAATCTGTTGAAGCTATGAGTGGAATGGCGTGGATAAAAGATAAACAGAATAATTACTCGACAGCACGAGAATTATATATGCGAGCGATTAAAGAAGATTCAGGGAATGCTAATCTTCGCAAAGAACTGGGGTTTGTGTATAAGAATATGGGCCAAAGTGCTTTGGCCATCGAAGAATTTCAGGTATACTTAAGTTTAGCTCCGAGCGCAGGTGATAGGTCTACGATAGAGGCTGAGATAAAAAATTTACAATAAAAAATGGAGCCGCAGGAGGCGGAGGGAAATATGCATGATATCAATTTTTTTCATGAGAATGCCGAGGCAGTAAAGCAAAATCTTGCCAAAAGGAAGTTTAGTATCTCTATTGTTGATGAATGTTTGGCCATAAATTTGAAACGTAAAGAACTCACATTGCTCGTGGAAACTACTCGCGCCGAGATTAATCAATTAAGTAAGCTTGTTGGTGAACTAAAAAAAAGTAAACAAAATGCGGAATTGCCGATTGAAAAAGTTGGTCAACTAAAAGCGATTATAGCGGAAAAGGAAAAGGAACTCGAGGCCACCCAAATTGATCTAAATGGACGATTGGCTTCTATTCCCAATCTTATCGATAATGAAGTACCCATAGGTGATAGTGAAAAAGACAATAAAGAAATATTTCATAAAGGAACCCCAAGACAATTTTCTTTTAAAGTTAAAGATCATGTCGCCATAGGAGAAGCTCTTGGGATGTTGGATTTTGAAGCGGCATCAAAAATATCTGGTTCGCGTTTTGTTGTGTATAAAGGTCAATTCGCGCAACTTGAGCGCGCACTAATAAATTTCATGCTTGAAGAGCACACTAAAGCTGGATATGAAGAAATAATTCCTCCGTATATTGTTAATAGTAATTCTTTATTTGGAACGGGCCAATTGCCAAAATTCAAAGAGGATTTATTTCGTTTGGACCTCCCCGATCGCGATTGGTATCTGATTCCAACGGCAGAAGTTCCAGTAACAAATCTCAGGCGTGAGCAACTCTTTAATGCCAGTGAATTGCCCTTAAAATACGTTTCTTATACTCCTTGTTTTCGAAGTGAGGCCGGTTCTTACGGGAAAGATACCCGTGGCCTTATCCGATTGCATCAGTTTAATAAAGTTGAAATGGTAAATATTGTAGCTGGTGACAAATCTGAAGAGGCACACCAAGACATGATCAAACGTGCCTGCTCTATTCTCGAGCAATTGGAACTCCCGTATCGAGGCATTCTTCTCTGCGGTGCTGATATTGGTTTTTCTGCTCGTAAATGTGTCGACTTAGAAGTTTGGCTCCCATCTCAGAATGTTTATCGTGAAATATCATCGGTTTCTAATTGCGGGGATTTCCAGGCCAGGCGGGCCAGTATTCGTTATCGTGACGCGCAAGGCAAGCCAGTTTTTGCGCATACTTTAAATGGCTCCGGCCTGGCAGTCGGTCGGGCCTTAGTCGCCGTGGTTGAGAATTTCCAAAATGAAGATGGGTCTATCACAATCCCAAAAGCATTATGGCCTTATATGGGTGGTAGGGAGAGGATCGCCAAAATTTAACCTTGTCACTTTTGTTTCAACGACTTATTATCGCGTCAAAGATTTTGGAGGATTGGCTGAGTGGTCGATAGCGGCGGTTTTGAAAACCGTTGGCCCGTAAGGGCCCGCAGGTTCGAATCCTGTGTCCTCCGCCATCTTTAATTGGAGACGTGCCCGAGTGGTCGAAGGGAGCGCCTTGCTAAGGCGTCGTACGGGTAACACCGTACCGTGAGTTCAAATCTCACCGTCTCCGCCATTTTTTTCTCGCCGGAGAGATGCCAGAGTGGTCGAATGGGCCGGTTTCGAAAGCCGGTGTGGGGTTTACTCTACCTATGGTTCGAATCCCTATCTCTCCGCCATTTTAAACTGAAATCGTTTGAAAAATT
>CAYHRT010000025.1:0-16553 GCA_964359085.1 uncultured Bdellovibrio sp.
GCAAAATTAGGAGGATTCTCGCACAACACCGGTGAAGGCGGTCTCTCCCCCTATCACTTGAGCGGCGGGGGAAATCTCGTGTGGCAGATTGGAACAGGATATTTTGGTTGTCGCGATGGGGAAGGTAATTTCTGCCAGAAAAATTTTGCAGAACGTGCAGCTCTTCCCAATGTCAAAATGATTGAACTTAAACTTTCACAAGGTGCCAAGCCCGGCCATGGCGGAATCCTCCCCGCAGGCAAGAATACCCCGGAAATCGCGGCCATTCGAGGTGTGCAACCCTGGACGACGGTTTATTCGCCCTCCAATCACTCTTCCTTCAATACCCCGGAAGGACTACTCAAGTTTGTGGCGCAGTTACGAACCTTATCAGGCGGTAAACCAACGGGATTTAAACTCTGCATTGGTTACTTAAATGAATTTGAAGATATTTGCAAGGCCATGGTGAAGACGGGAATTCTCCCTGACTTTATAACCGTTGATGGCGGTGAAGGTGGAACAGGTGCTGCGCCCTTAGAATTTTCAAATTCTGTGGGCACTCCGCTGCGTGAGGGATTAATTGGTGCCACCAATCTTTTGACCGCCTATAAATTACGCGACAAGCTGAGCGTGATTGCTTCAGGAAAAATTTTAACCGGATTTGATATCGTAAAATATATCGCGTTGGGCGCCGATGCCTGTAACTCGGCCCGTGGCATGATGCTCTCTTTAGGTTGTATCCAGGCCATGGAATGTAATAAAAATACCTGTCCAACCGGAGTGGCCACGCAAGATTCCAATTTGGCCGCAGGGCTTAATGTTCAGGATAAGCATGTCCGAGTTGCCAACTTTCACCACGAAACAGTCGAAGCTGTGGCCGAAATTATTGCAGCGACAGGACTCTCACACACGCACGACCTTCGTCGCCATCACATTTGGCGTCGGGTTTCACCAACAAACGTCCAAAACTATGAAGAAATTTTTCCTTATGCTCAATCACTTTGAGAGCAAGAATAGCGAAATGCTAGGGAAGAAAGTTATAATAATAAGACCGATTAAGAGAGTGAACACAAGCGGCATGGCGGCCTTAATCACTTTCCCCAGCGGTTCATTGAAAATACTCGAGGCCACAAATAAATTGATCCCCACAGGTGGAGTGAGATAGCCGATTTCCAAGTTGACGATCATGACAATGCCGAAGTGGATGGGATCGATCCCAAAATGGATGGCCATGGGAGTGAGAAGAGGCGCGAGCACCAAAATGGCACTCATAATATCCATAAAACAGCCGACGATAAGCAGTAAGATGTTAACGCCAATCCAAAATCCTATTTTGGAATTAATCAGACCCGAGAGTTTTTCCACCAATCCCTGGGGAATTTGCTCGTAGGTCATGAATTTATTTAAACTCACGGCAAGCAAAAGAATTAAAAAGAGTGTCCCGAGCATAAGCGCTGTTTCAGAAAAAACTTTGGGCAACTGTTTCACCTTCATCTCTCGATGGATCAAGAATTCTACCAAGAGAGCATAAACAACTGCGACCCCGGCCGATTCTGTGGCGGTAAAAAAACCGGTATAGATTCCACCCAAAATAATCACTGGCATGAGAAGGGACAAAATACCCTGCTTAAAACTGGCCCAAACTTCTTTGGCATCCAATCTACCCCTGGCGGCCTTACCTCCACGCATCAGAGCAAAGATCATTAAAAGAATACTTAAGACAATGCCAGGGCCAATGCCGGCCTTAAATAAATCCACCACCGAAACAGAGGCCATGATGGCAAAGATGATCATGGGAATACTAGGGGGAATAATGATTCCCAATGTCCCGCCGGCCGACAGCAGCCCCATGGACAGATTCTTGTCGTATCCCGCCTTATTTAAGGCCGGATAGAGAATGCTCCCCACCGCAATCAACGTCACGGGCGAGCTACCACTAATCGCGGCGAAAATCGAGCAAGACATAACAGCGGCAATGGCCAAACCAGATGGAATGGGTGCGGTGACTGCCGTGGCCAAACGAATCAGACGTTTAGCAATTGTCCCTTGGGTCATGAGATTCCCGGCAAGAACAAACAAAGGAACGGCCAGGAGGACTTCCTTATCTCCGGCAAAGAAAATATCGCCGATAATAACTTTGAGTGATTCATCAGAGTAAAAATGAAAGCAATATGCCGTGACTGATCCAATCAGAACAAAAAGAGGTTGTCCCAAGATTATTAAAACCACAATGAGAAGTGCTAATCCCAATCCCAGCATTAGGTCGGCTCCCGCACTACAGAAGGCATAGTACTTGGAAAGAAGGCGAAAATAAAATTCTTAAAGGCATTCAAAAAGAAAGTCACGGGAATAACCACTTGAGCAATCCACATAGGCATCATGAGAACAGGATTGGTATCTCCCATTTCGAAACTCTCACGCAGATAGCCTATACCATAATAACAAGCGCATAAGCAGAAGACGGCCGTAACAAAATGACGAAGACGATGAAAGGTTGATTGTAATTTGAGCGGCCAAAGCTTGTCACCAATTTCCGGTCGAAGATGGGCCCCTTTAGAAGTGGCAAGGCCTGATCCGATAAAACCGGCCCAAATCATAAGATAGACAGCGGCCTTCTGGGCCCAAACGACACTGATACTTAAGACTTCTCTCGAAAAGATATCCGCCACCACAAAAAGCGTGATGGCCACCATGCACACAGAGCCGAGAATTATTTCGGCCTTTTCTAGGGCCTTTAGGGTTTTTAGAAGTGTGTTTATTTTTTGCTTCCTTTTTTCTTGAAAGCGGCCTTGCCTTCCACGATTAAATTATAAATTTTTTGGGAATCTCCTCCCAAATTCTTCACAATTTCGGTATCAAGGCCAGCGATAGAATGTTTGAAGTCATCCCGTTCTTTAGTCGTCAAGGTATAAACATTAATTCCAGATGATTTCAACACATCCATCAGTTCCGCCCCGAGGGTGCGCACGGATTTACGTGACGGAGGGGCCAAAAGATTGCCTTCACCCATTAGGGTTTTGCGTTGCCCCTCACCTATCCCATCCCAAAATTTCTTGGAATAAATGACCGCCGCAGGTTGATAGATATGTTGAGAAACTGTGTAGTATTTTATGGCGGTATGCCATTCAGCCGCCAGGGTAAAAAGGGCGGTATTATCAAATCCTTCAACCACGCCTGTTTGCAGCGCTGACAAGACTTCAGGAATTGCTATGGGTACGGCACTGGCATTAACTTTTTTCCAAAAGGCCAGATGAGTCTGACTTTCTTGCGAACGAATCTTGACACCACTTAAATCTTTAGCTGTTTTAACTAACTTGCCCTTCAGACCTATGTTACGCCAACCGTTTTCCGCCCAAGAAACAAAAACCAATCCCTTATCCAAGAATAGCTTTTTAAAAGGTTCAAGAAGAAAGTTATCTAAAACAAAGTCAGCTTCCTCATAGGAATCGAAGAGAAAAGGCATTTCAAGAACATTCATCTCCGTTATGACGGAAGCCAAGGCAGCAGAAGTTAAGCCACCACCTTGGATACGTCCGCGACGAATATCATTCAAAATTTCTAACTCTCCACCGAGTTGGCCACCCAAATAGACATTAATTTTGATGTCCCCTTTGGATTCTGCATCGACTCTCTTTTTAATTTGTTCCAGCGTATCGGCCCAAGGCGTACCCGAAGGTGCCACCGTTCCAAATTTAACCGTGACCCCTTTGGCAAAAGCCACATTCAAAAGCACCAGCACGCATAAAACCAATCGGAGTAGCTGCATACACAACATCCTTTATTTTTTAATAATTAAAAAAGCTCTTCCTCTCTTTTAAGAAGATTTCTGGCCTTTTCCTGCTCAATTAAGTTCTCGGGAGCAATGTCCTGAATCTTGTGAGCATCGGCCTTTAAAACATAGTTGAGTTTCTCTTCAAACAGTTTCTTATCGCCCTTCTTGGTGGCATAGAGTTCTGCATAGAGAACATATGTTCCTAAATATTCTTTTTGCAGCTCTAAAGATTTTTTGAAACTTGCTTCAGATTTATTTAAATCTCCGCCGGCAAATGAGGGAGCAACCGCATAGTATGCGCCCCAATAACGCTCAACTGCCCCATAAAAGAAGGTTGGTTCAAGCGCACCCACTCTATTGATCATTTCTTTGATGCGTGTTTTGTATTTAAGAACGGTAGCAATACCTGCAGCTCTACCCCATTTTCCAAGATTCACAGCAGACCAATAAATGGCCTCGACTTCATTTTTGGTAAGTGTATCTAGTGCGGCCTCAACTTTGCCCTCTTCCGCTACAACCTTGGCCTTAAAAGCTGGATTAGTGGCCATGGCGCGTTCGCCAAAAGTTACCCCTTTTTCCCAGAGTAGTTTCTTTTGCTCAATATCAGCCGTATGGCCATCCGCCAGGAGGTAGTATCCGCGACAAAGAGCGACGAGATACTTGTAGTTATTTTGCTCGGCCTTAGAAAGAGTTTCGTAGGCATCAATGAATTTCAACAAATCTTCTTTGACGTAACGTTTACTCCAATGAACTTGGGCCTTGCCTTCTAATTCTTTTTTATCTTTATCAGAAAGTGTCACTTGCTCACTGCCTTTCTCCCATCCACTGGTTCGAGAAGTGGCACACCCGGCACCAAGAAGCATCAGAGTCCCTAACAAAACACTTAAAGGTAACATGCGAGCACAAAACCCCATAAATCCTCCCACTTTAAATAATTTTTGGTGGCGTACTCTTGCATATTTGCCGCAATAATAAAACTAAGACTTAAGAGAATTTTTTGAATGTGTAATTAATTCACATCAAGAAGGTATGGGCCAAAAAGGCCATGCCGTAACCGAGCAATCCCATATAGAGGAACATAATGACAGGAAGCACAAATCCCCCAGTTTCACGCGTGACCATCGCCATGGTTGAGGTGCACTGAAGGGAAAATACAAAGAAGAAAAGAAGCGCCCACACGGTACCCATGCTAAAAACAGATCGTCCGGTCGTCACATCTATCTCGTTCTTTAATCGCTCCCGCAGGGGTTCCGAGGTCTCATCCACATCACCCAGAGAGTACATAGTTCCCATAGAAGATACAAAAAGCTCTCGCGCACCAAAGGCCACAAGAATACCCACTCCCATTTTCCAATCCATTCCAAGGGGGGAAAGAATCGGCTCAATCCCCTTGCCAACCCGACCGATTAATGAATTTTCCAAGGTAAAACTTGCCACCTGGGCTTCACTCTTACCTGCAAGCGAAAGAATTTGAGTCTCGGAGGGACGAGGAAAAGTACCAGCAACCCAAAAGATAATCGAAAAGGCCAGAATAATGGTACCTGCCTTGGTCAAAAAGATTTTCCCTTGTCGCCAGCTATGCTTTAAGGCCGTGACCAACGGAGGCCGCTGATAGAGAGGCAGGTCCATCAGAAAACCGGCACCTTCTCCTTTAAAAAAAGACAGACGTAATACTTTGGCAATGATCAGGGCCGATGCCCCACCAAGAAAATAGAGAAAGAAAAAACTCAAGGCCTGCAAATTGAAAATTCCCAAAATCTTGGTGCTAGGAATAAAGGTTCCAATCAGTAAAATATAGACGGGCAATCGGGCACTGCAAGTCATCAAAGGAATAGTCATGATAGTGGCCATGCGCTCAAAGCGATTGGGAATTGTTCTGGTGGCCATAATGGCCGGGACAGCACAGGCCAGGCCAGAGAGATAAGGCAAAAAAGATTTGCCCGAAAGCCCAAAGAAACCCATCAAGCGATCAGTGAGGAAGGCCGCGCGTGCGATATATCCTGACAATTCCAACAGAGAAAGCAGAAAAAATAAAATGAGAATTTGGGGAAGAAAGATAATAACACCACCAACACCAGCCAAAATACCATCAATGACAAGACTTTTGAGTAAACCATCGGTCATAAGAGTCGAAAGTTTGCCACCACACCATCCGATCAATCCATCAATGAGATCCATGATGGGGGCCGACCATGAATAGATGGCATGAAAGATAAGATAAAAAATAAGAACGAAAACAATACTACCCCACAAAGGGTGGAGGAGAAATTTATCAACACGTTCAGTTAGAACAACCTTAGGGGCCTTTTCCCTTGAAAAAAGGTCATCGAGGATCTCACGTGCTTGGCGATGGTATTTCTCAATCTTCAAAAGTAGTTCCGATTCATGAGAGTCATCGACCACAATAAGATGGTTTGAAATATTTTCCCGATTCATCTTAAAAAAATCCAAGGAGCGTTTAGTTATGAGAAGTTTCTTTGATATTTTAACTGCCCCTTCTTTTAAGGTGTCTCGTAAAAAATTATCAAGAATATTGACATCACCTTTTAAGGCCGAAAATGGCAAAATTTCTATTCCGATTCGTTCCTTCAGCTTCGCCATTTTTTCGGGTGAGAGCACTTCCTCTGTATCAACTTTATTTATAATGGCCACCAGACGATTACTGTCTCCACCTTGACTTCCAAGGAGATCACGCAAATACAGCAGAAGTCCCAGAGAGAACTCCAAGCGATGAATATCTAAAATTAAGGCCACCCCATCGAACTTAGTAATATTTGTATCCAGTCCTAAGATGGCCTTGATTGTCATGGCCTCATCATAGCTGCCGGGGAGCAAGCCATTGATGCCGGGTAAATCCACGACCGAAATTTTTCGCTCTTCAGACTTATTTGAGAGCAATTCGCTCTCGGCATTATCGACTGTGATTCCTGAATAATTTGAAACGTGTCTTAATTTCCCTGTGAGCAGGTTATAGATTGAAGATTTACCTGAATTAGGAGGCCCAACCAGAATAACTGTTTCCACAAATACCTCTATGTACAGGATGTACTGAGTGCAGACGTTAGCAGGAGCGATCGTCTGCCTAATACTCCTCCAATAAAATTTGCAAGGCATGCTCGCGTCGAAGCGCGATAAAATTGCTCTTGCCCAATTTAATCGCCAAAGGAGAACCAAACCATGCACGGCCGATCAACTCCACCTCATCACCAGGCAAAACTCCCAAAGCCAACAATCTCTCGCGTGAATCTTCACCACCAGTAATAGACTTGATTTTTGCCTTGGTATGTTTCGATAAATCTAATAATGTTCTGACCATATGTGCCTCGTTTTGACTGTAAGGTATATAGTTTTGTTTGGGCAGTCAAACTTTATTATAGCACATATAACAATTTCTGTGTTTATGTAAAAACAGGCGGTTATCAGTTGTTTGTCATATTCTTTGTTTGTTTAGCAATTTCATCGCCAGACCATTCCGTATCCCGAGCAACTTGGCCTTTTTCAAATTTTCCTTGCTTGAGTTCCACCAAATGGGCATGGGTGGTGAAAAAGGGCAACGAACGACCACGAAATTGTTCGATAGAATTAAATCCATGCTCTTGCATAAAATTTTGGGTGGTCGTGATCATTTCTTTTACCATGCCAAAACCTTGGAGCATTGGGGCCGTGCAACTCTGAACTGTATGGCAGCCCATGAGAATAAATTCCAACGCATCCTTTCCGCACTCAACCCCTCCAATACCACTCATTGTAATATGTTCCTGTTTGGTGGTCTTCAGCGCCCTGGCCAAATCGAGCACGTGCCTCAAAGCGATGGGACGAATCGCCTGTCCAGAATAACCTCCTGGAATGGAGTATCCCTCCACGGTAGGAAGTGGTCTCAAGGTTTTGAGATCAATGCCAATCACCGCCAAGATGGTATTAATTAAGCTGATCCCATCGGCCCCCCCGGCCACGGCTTCAAGCGATGGAATAGAAATATCGGTAATATTGGGAGTCATCTTGGCCCATACTGGTACAGATGAAACTTCCTTCACCCAATGTGTGACTTCTTTTACAACCTCTGGGCATTGGCCCATGGCCGATCCCATTTTTTTCTCTGGCATCCCATGGGGACAAGAGAAATTTAATTCCAAAGCATCAACGCCGGTCTGGCAAACTAATCTGGTGAGCTTCTGCCAGGCAGCTTTATCGCAGGCCTCCATCAGGGAGGCAATCAAAATCTTGCCTGGGTATTCTTTTTTGACAGCTTCGAAATCTTTCAACCAATCCTTAAGCGGACGATCGGAAATAAGCTCAATATTTTGGAAACCAATAACCTCGCGAGACTCTCGCGCATACAGCTTACCATAGCGAGGGGCCACATTCTTAACCGCACTACCTTCCAGTGAAATGGTCTTAGCAACCACTCCCCCCCAACCTTCTCTGAAAGCCTTTGCAATTGTGGCGCGGTTAGTGCTTGGCGGGCCGGAACCTATTACAAAAGGATTTTCAAATTTGAGTCCATTCGCTGTTATCGCTAGTTCTTTGAGATCTCTGGCCATTCTTAACTCCTATAAGTGCTCACCTAAATTGCGACGAATGTAACGGCCAGCGCCGCGTTCAACCTTTAAATTACCATCGTCAAATTGCACTCGACCATTCACAATTACTTTGAGTGGTCCCCCTTGGGTTTTAAATCCTTCGAAAATATTGCGATCGCATTTGTGAAAATGAGTTTTGGCCGAAATCTGTCCCGTTTTATTTTTATCCCACAAAACGAGGTCGGCATCGGATCCTACTGCCACGGCACCTTTACGAGGGTACATCCCAAAAATTTTGGCCGGTCTGGTACAGTTCAAATCAACAAATTGATGAATGTCGATTTTATTTTCCAAAACTCCATAGGTGTAAAGCAGAGATAAACGATTCTGAATCCCAGCCGCACCGTTGGGGATTTTCCTAAAATCGTTCTTGCCAAGTTCCTTTTGGCCCTTTTGTCTAAAGGGGCAATGATCGGTGGCCACGGTTTGAATGATGCCCGACTTTAAGGCACCCCATAAACGATCTTGATGGCCATTCGGGCGAATCGGTGGACTCATGACGTAGGCAGCCCCTTCGAAATCCGGTTTGTCATAGACGCTGTCTTCGAGCAGAAGATACTGGGGACAGGTCTCACCAAATACCGCCTGTCCGCGAGCGCGCGCTTCGCTAATGGCATCAACGGCCTGAGCTGCAGTGACATGGACTATGTAAAGGGGAGTATGTGTCATCCGCGCCAACATGATAGCACGACCGGTGGCTTCACCTTCAAGCGGAGCAGGTCGTGAAAGAGCATGATATTTTGGAGCAGTCTTGCCTTCACCAAAAAGTTTATTTTGCAAATCCACCACCATTTCACCATGTTCACAATGAGCAGTGACTAACGATCCTAATTTTTTGGAAACGTTCATGATGCTGATCAATTCATGATCTTCAACACCAATCGCACCTCGATAGGCCATAAAAGTTTTAAAGGAGGTGATGCCTTCTTCCTTCACACATTGATGCATGGCCTTTTCAACTTTTTCTCCATACCAAGTTAGAGACATATGAAAAGCATAATCAGCGACCGATTTTTTGGCCTTTTCCTTCCATGCTGCCAGGGCCTCCATGGGGTCTTGATTGCGGGCGGGAATAACGAAGTCAATAATACTGGTCGTTCCACCGGCCAATCCAGCCGCCGTTCCGGTTTCAAAATCATCTGCGGAAACCTCTCCCATAAAAGGCAGCTCCATATGCACGTGTCCATCAACGGCACCTGGCAATACTAAGAGGCCGGTGGCATCAATCACTTCAGCACCGCTCGAAGGTTTTTCTAGGTTTTTGCCAATGGCCTTGATAGTTCCATCTTGAATGAGAATATCGGCCACATAACGATCAATTGAGGTGATAATTTCACCATTTTTTATGAGTAAGGATTTCATGCGTAACACTCCTTATTTAAGACATCCAGTTTCGAGTTAAAGGTTCAATCCACTTCACCGTAATTTTTTTATCCTGAGTCCAAAAAGAAATTCCGGCATCTCCCGTGATATCGCCGGCACCAAAACGCGATTCATACCAACCGCCGAAAGCGAATGGTTCGCGCGGAACAGGGACGCCAACATTCACACCGCACATTCCTGCCGTTGCATTTTTCACTACGAAATCGGCATACCGCCCAGAAGTCGTGAAGATAGAACAGGCATTACCGTAGGGGTTGCTATTTTCCAATTTCATGGCCTGCTCAAGAGTATCGACATGAATAATGGCCAGCACTGGCCCAAAAATTTCTTCTTTGAGTGCAGGGATATTTTCTTTCATTTTATCAATCAGTGTCGGACCAACCCAGTAACCTTCCTTCGTTCCATTCGCCAAGGGCAATTTCCCTCGCCCATCAACTAAAATTTTAGCACCCATCTGTTCCGCTTGCGTGATGTAGTGATTAATTCGCTCCACACTCTGTTTATTGATAATGGCCCCCATGTTTTCGCCTAACTTTATCGAATCTGCATAGGCCTTCATCTGCTCAATAATCTTGGCGCAATCACCGACCGCGATCATCACACTGGCGGCCATACAGCGCTGGCCGGCACATCCAATCGCCGAATCGACGATTTGTTTGGGTGCCGTTTCTATGTCGGCATCAGACATGACAATCAAATGGTTCTTGGCACCCCCCAAGGCCAGCACTCTTTTAGCGTTAGCAGCGGCCCTGGCATACACCAACTTGGCGACTTTGGTGGAGCCTACAAAGCTGACCGCCTTGATATCGGGATGATCACAAATCGCATTGACCACTTCCATCCCGCCATGCACGACATTCAAAACACCATCGGGAAGTCCGGCCTCTTTAAACAGTTTGGCCAAGCGTATGGCCGAAAGGGGTACTTGCTCTGATGGCTTGAGCACCATAGTATTTCCCACGGTCAAAGCAATGGGCAACGTCCACATGGGCACCATAATAGGAAAATTAAAAGGAGCTATCGAGGCCACCACACCCAAAGGGGTCTTCAGATTGCTACAGAGAATATCGGCACTCACCTCTTGTGCTTGCCCGGAGATTTTATTGGGAATGGCACAGCCAAATTCCAAAACTTCAATCGCCTTGGCGACATCACCCGCCGCTTCAACAAGGGTTTTACCATTTTCGGTGCTGATCAACTGGCAGAGTTCATCAAAATCTCTCTCCATCAGCGTTTTCAGCTTAAACATCACCTGCACACGTTGTTTGATATGAGTATTTTTCCAGATCGGAAAGGCCTCTTTGGCGGCCAAAACGGCGGCATCGACGTCTGATGAAGTCCCCATGGGAACTTGCCCTAACACATCTCCCTTATAGGGGCCGTTAATATCTTGATAATTCTTGGCCTTGGACTCGACCTCTTTGTTGCCTATCCAATTTTTGATTTTTCCGTGGCCGGAGGTAAACTTGATAGCATGACTCATAACATCTCCTCGCTCAATTTCTGAGATTTAAAAAGGGAAAGTTTAGTGGCAAGAAAATAATAAAAGATGGCGCCAAGGGCCGCTCCTACAAACCAGCCATAACTATAGACCCATGGCAAAACGTCACAGGATTTACAGATCACGGTGAAAAGCACCGGGATAAAGAAGGCCAAAAGGCCTGGCCAATGGATTTTTGGATAAGTCGGATTCTCTACTTTATAAATATGAACGAGGTCAAGATGCTGCTTCTTCACCACAAAGTAATCAACAATCATGATTCCAGCAATGGGGCCGAGCAGAGATGAGTAGGCCAAAAGCCAATTAGAGTATAGGCCTTCAATGCTGACATCCGAAACAATCCAACCCAATTTGCGCAAGAGTTCCCAGGACATCAACAAAATCCCAACAATCCCGGTGAGAAAAGTTCCACGCTTTAAATTTATCAAGCGCGGAAAAGCATTTTGAAAGTCGTTGGTGGGCGAAACCATATTGGCGGCAGCATTGGTAGAAACGGTGGCCAAGATAATAACAAGAAGGGCAATTGAACCCCATAGAGGACTTTTAATGGCACCAATTAAACTAATAGGGTCGGAATAAGTCTGCCCAACAAGCGAAGCCGATGCCGCTGTCATGACGACCCCTAAGGCAGAAAATAACAGCATGGTGAGAGGAAGCCCCATGATCTGGCCCCAGATTTGGTCTTTTTGAGATTTAGCAAAACGGCTGAAGTCCGGAATATTAAGGGAGAGGGTGGCCCAAAACCCCACCATGGCAGTCAAACCACCAAAAAAATAACCCCACATCGAAGCACCTTCGGGACGCTTGGGAGGTACGTTGAGCAATTCAGTAAAATTGATTTGCGGCATGGCCCACAAAAAGAGCACAACTCCAACCAAGAGCAGAAGAGGTGCGGCCAAGACTTCCATAAATTTGATCGATTCAGAACCACGCAGCACTATGGCCACATTCAAAATCCAAAATAAGAAAAAACCTATCACTTCACCCGTTCCGCCAAGGGAGGCCCACGAACTAGAAAACTGGGCGAGCAAGAGATGAATGGCGAGGCCCCCAAACATGGTTTGAATCCCAAACCATCCACAGGCAATAGTAGCGCGAATCAGGGCCGGAACATTTGAACCGTAGATACCAAAAGATGATCGTAGTAACACCGGAAAAGGTATGCCAAATTTTGTTCCCGGAAAAGCATTGAGAATGAGGGGAATCAAAACGATAACATTGGCAAGCAACACGGTCCAGAGGGCCTCTCCCACAGTGAGTCCAAAATAGGATGTTAGTACCCCACCCAAAGTATAAGTCGGGACACAAATGGCCATCCCCACCCATAAGGCCGCCACATGCCATTTATTCCAGGTTCTCTCCCTGATTTTAGTAGGAGCTATATCTGAGTTGTAGACAGGACTTTGTAAGACGTCCTCAGTGGATTCTAACTCATAGAAATCTTTCTGCTGAATCACTCGCGACATAATCCACACCTTTGGAAACAAAATATAAAGAGGCGATAATAAAGTCATAAAATTTAGAAAATGGCAAACTTCGCCCTAATATGCGCTGCATTAGCCTTTACTTCGGCAAATTATCTTTGCCGGCGAATGCGTCCTGCAACGCCGGCATTCCGTACATCCTGTACATCATAGCTTTTTACCTATAACTTTTTACTTTCAAAATTTATTCATCCTATTCATCCTAAGATGCGAGGTATTTGTGAACAATGATGAAATTCTACAACTCCGCCAAAAACATGTTTATCCCACGAAAGTACCCTACTATAAGACGCCAATACATCTGGTGCGCGCCAAGGGTTCGTATGTTTGGGATGACAAGGGAGAAAAATATCTTGATGTGATCGGTGGTATCGTCTCTATCTCTGTGGGACACAATCATCCGCGCATTGTAAAAAAAATTAAGGCCATGCTCGAAGGTGACGCCATCCAACATACGACCTTTCTCTATCTCTCGGAATACATGCCCGAACTGGCCAAAAAACTTGCCGAGGTGGCCCCGAAAGGTTTGAGCAAATGCTATTTAACCAACTCCGGCTCTGAGGCCAATGAAATGGCGGTGCTTTCGGCGCGCACTTACACGGGTGAACCCATGGTTGTAGGCCTTCAACATGGTTACCATGGAGGGACCACCACGCCGCTCTCATTATGTGGTCACAGTACCTGGAAATTCCGTTCCCAACCGCAGGCCTGTGTCACCCACGCCAAGGCCCCCTATTGTTATCGATGTCCCTTTGGGCAGAAAAAAGAATCTTGTAATCTCGAGTGCGCCGATGATGTCAAAGAAACTATTTTAACAACCACCAGCGGAAAGATCGCGGCTTTTATTTGCGAACCCATTCTGGGAGTTGGCGGATTCATCGAACCTCCTGTGGGCTATCACAAAAAGGTTTTCGACATCGTGAAAAGTTTTGGTGGCCTCTATATTTCAGATGAAGTGCAAACCGGTGTGGGTCGCACAGGTGTTCACTTTTTTGCCATCGAAGACTCTGGAGTTGAACCGGATATTATTTCCATGGCCAAAGGTATTGGCAACGGTGCCCCCGTAGGTGCCATCATTGCCAAAGCGGAAGTCGCCGATAGCTTAAAAGGTAAATTGCACTTCAATACTTTTGGTGGAGATCCTTATCAGGCCATGCAGGCAGCAACCACCATTGATATTATTCGTGATGAAGGGCTTATTGAAAATGCCAATAAAATGGGCCGCTATCTGAAAGAAGGCATGCAGGATCTGCAGAAAAGTTTCCCGGTGATCGGCGATATCCGAGGGAGAGGACTTTTAATCGGCCTAGAGTTGGTTAAGGACCAAAAAACCAAAGAAGTTGCTCCTGTCGCGGCGGCGCAATTACTTGAATTTGCCAAGGAAGAAAAACTTCTTATTGGGAAGGGCGGCCTTTTTGCCAATGTTATTCGTCTCGCTCCGGCCCTCAACATCAATAAAGCGGAGTGTGATGAGTTACTTGGAAAACTGAAACGTGCTTTTGAAAAATTGGCCAAAGCTTAATTCTTAGGACCTGTCAAAACTCCATGCCCTTTTTGATTAAGTACTTTGGAGCTATATGGCCCATAAATCTTGGTCAACTGGTTTAAAGCATCTGTCGATATAGGGCAAGATTGTTGAGGTAATCGCAATAATCTACTTTGAACTTTTTCAAGAAGTTCCTGGCCACTAAAGAGAACACAATTGATAGATTCATCCCAAGCATTGTCGACATACAAGGAAAGATCTACGTCTTGCGCTCTCTTCCAGTGACCTTGCTCACATCTGATATATGGCCCTAGTTTTTTTTCAAAAGGCAGAACATCATCGCCCTCACGCAGGAGATGATTCCAGAAATGCATTCCTTTAAAATTGGCCGCCAGATCTGCAAAAGAAATCACCCCGGTCATGTATCGCCCCAGTATGCCGGTTTCCGTACCCATACCAAAATCAAGAACTTTCTCAATGGACTGGTTCCGTAGATAATACCTTTTAAAATAAAAGTGGCCCATGCCAAAAAAATGCTCGAATTTATCTCCACCCATTTGAACATCATGTATTTTGACTACAGGGGCATTGGAATCATAAATCATGCCCAGCCCACCCATAATAACTGAATTCATCGCAGTAAAGTCGGCATAAATACTATCTTTGATTTTGGTCGTTCGTTTTGGCACTAACTTTGAGGTGTGGACAAAATGAGAGAATTTATCTTCGATTCGATCGCGAAATCTTACCTTTATTGCACGATAGAGTCGTGGCTTGTCACAGGAACCTCTCTTATTTGCAGAAACGATAGCTTGATCTAAAAAATCATTGGCCGCTTGATTGAGCACATCCGTTGCGTCAGCAAGAGGGGCATCGCGGTCGGTGAAATTATCCACTTCGGCAGCGTGGGAATGAAACGAAAACAAGAAAATAATTAGGTAATAAAATTTCATAAAATAAAGTTAAAAGCCGATTTAGTTCCGGCAGGTAATACATCAACAAAATGAACGTCTGTAAAGCCCAATGTAAAAAGTAGCGCCTTGATGGCGCGCTCAGAGGCCCTATGGGCACGTTCTATCAGTTGTACATCGGCACTTACCTCATGTTCGAAAGCATTCTTTGCCAAGTCAAAAAGCTGTGCTGTCTCTTTTGAATCAAGATTTGAACCAATGATTTCAATTTCGTTTGGTTTAAGCTCAATCGTGACCATGATGGGAGGCAGGACTACAAATGCCACACGTCCTTGGATCTCAACACTGTTCGTTTCGAATTTTTTGAGATCGATGCCAAGACGAGCATTGGCAAACACAATGGCCTTACCTCTGGGAGAACGGAGCGTAAAGCGAACCCAATTATTAACATCATCCCAAAGCGTTCCAGGAGCGGGCGGGTCGGGGGTGAAGGTGATTTTTTTATAAAGTGATACTTCCAGTGTTTCCAATCGTGCGACTTCCCGGATTTGCATTAATACCGCAGGCGTTTCTGGAATACGCGGGCCAGTACGCGCTATCATCAGATAAACCATTAATCCACCCATACTAAACGTGATGGCAAGAATGAGAACTGTGATAGGCCGAACAATTAGTCGCTTAGAATCATTCATCATGCCAAGATTATAGAATAGGGACCTGCCAATGCAAAGGATTGAGCATCCCCAAGCTTTATATTTTTTTCACACTCTAGAGAATGAACGTGCCAAACTGTAAGCCTTTCGCTAGGTCACAGCTTTGAATAATAGATCAAGGATTTGGTATGAAAAGAATAGTCATTGCTCTTGCCTCGGCGCTTGTCTCGATATTTTTCGCCTGCGAAGCCTGGCCAATATCTCCTTTGGATGCTGGCAAGTTTTCCCTATACAGATCTATCAATGGCAAAGAATTCACAAGTTTGCTCTCGAATTATGCGCGTTTTGCCGACGCGTATGTGAATGTTACAAGCGATTCAGATCTATCACCATGTGTTGGCTGGAACTCCTTCACAAAAATAAGTCCTACCCATATCGACATGTGTACCACTGCAAATAAGCTCGGTTATAGTATCCAGGTTATCAGTCAGTTCAGGGCCACCGCACTGACTGATTCCCGCTGTCTCGCGAAAATGAATTTTGCACTCCAAATTATGACGGGAACTCGACCCAATCTTCTTCCTGATAATGTACGAAAGGTGCAGACGGAATTTTGCTTGAATCCCGGCGGAAGAGTTGTCACGTACAATTCCTTTATTGAGGAAGGCCCTTCCAAAGGTCTCTTATTTCCATTTATCGCTATGGAATTCAAGAAATTGATTCCTGATCTGATCAAAAGCGTGCAAACGATGGCACAATGATTATGCATCGCCCCTTCAAAAATGCCTGAACAATTCAGTCTAG
>CAYHRT010000025.1:16653-25437 GCA_964359085.1 uncultured Bdellovibrio sp.
ATGGCACAATGATTATGCATCGCCCCTTCAAAAATGCCTGAACAATTCAGTCTAGCAGGATGTTGAAAAAGACAATTTCAGGCACCTAAACAATCCCCCAATTGCTAAAAAAGACAGCGTGCTGAATAATGAACTAAGAAAACAAGGATGTTTTATATGGAAGAATTAGGCATCAGAAAAAGCATGCGCCTCTCCGATGGGAGAGAAATTTTTTATCGAACAAGCTTTAAAGAAAATCGGCCGCCACGTGAAACGCCGCTGATCGTTCTGAATAATGGATTAGTATGCGGAAACGCCTGGTGGTACTACACTATTAAACTTTTTGACTCGATTGGCATTCCCTATCTTATGCACGAATACAGGGGACATTTTGACGGCAACTACTTAAAAGATAAAAAAAAGATAAACTTTCAGCAATTTGCCAACGACCTTGAGGAGATTTTAGACGCTATCGACGCTGAGAAAGTTGTTATGGTGGGACACAGCATGGGAGTGAATGTCACTCTCCATTATTTATTTTCACGCCCCGAAAAAGTTCTGGCCGTGGCCTTAATCTCGGGAACCCCCATCGCACCGGGCGAACATCTCTTCAATTTCAAATATGCCAAGCATCTCCTTCCATTGCTCTTCATCGATAATCCTGTAAAAAATTTAATATTTAATCAGCTTTGGCAAACTTCGCACTACAATCCACTCGCGTTAAAATTAGTTCATGTATTAGGCACTGATCCAGAAAGAGTTCCAGCAAAAATTATCAAATGGTACATGAAAGACCTAGCAAGTATTGATTTTAGAGTGTTTGTCCAGCTTGTGCGCGAGATGGAGAATTTTAACGTCGTCAAAGACTTACAAAAAATCAATATCCCATCGCTGGTTGTGGGAGGTACCAAAGACCCGCTCTGCCCACTACCCTTGCAAAAGATGCTCCATGAGAATCTGAAAGGTTCAGAATTTCTGATTATTCCAGGTTCAAGACACGTGCCTCAAATAGATAATCCAGAACTTGTAAACGGGCGTATTTTGTCACTTTTGAAGAAAGTATCGTGAGACAATTATTCTAAGCGATAGAGAGTGGCATGAATATTGTTAAACAAACTTATCTTTTGAAGCTTTCCTAAAGCAAGGATAGTTTTTGGCGCAGGATACATGCGTTTGAATCTAGGATCTTTTTCTAATTGTTGAATCAATCTTCCCGAGCTGCAAAGCACATAATCTGCACCAAACTGCTCTTTAACCACTCTATAAGGGTCATCTGACATTCCCTGCCACATTATTTTTTTGAGAACGCTAAGATTGTGGCCCTCTTTTTCAATAAAGTAGGGATCCATGCAATCAACAAATTTTAAATCTGGTCTGCGATAATAAATAAAAACGCCGTCACTCCATGAACAATTATAGATTTTCTTTCCACGTTCAGAAGAAGGAATGGCATCAAGTGCATTAAATTTTTCCTGGTGATAGGCCCGCAATGCCTTTTTACCATCAGGCATTCCATAAAAAGGCCAACTTAACAACGTTGTGATCATTAATCCGAGATAAAAATATCGCTCCTGTTTTTGGGTTAACCTTTCCACAAAGTTAGTGGATACCAGCAAGACAACCGGGATAAGAAATTCCACCGAACGGTAATTAAAAAAGAAAAGGATGTACCAAACTACACCTAAAATACTAACCCAAATCTCAGGACGTTCAATCTGTCGCCAACCTTTTTTACTAAAAGCATAAATTTGAAATGCAAAAATTTGCCATACCATCAGATGGACTGGCAAAACGTTCCACAGACTTTTTGGTTTCATCTCACTATAATAATAGTGAAAACTTATTTGCTGAGGCATCGTCCCAATCTTAATTTGATCCAGAAACATCATAAAAGAGTCCGGAAAATAGGGGTTCAGTAAAATTCCGATGGCAAGACCCACACTCCCCCATGCAAAAGTCTTAAAATCAATCTTCTTCTGCAAGCCGAGACCAATACATAAATTAAGAATAATCAAATAATAGGCATGGTAGCTTAACGCATGCAAGGCCGCCGAAAGGAAAACCCAGGCCCGCTTATTTTTAACAAGAGCATAGAGGTTTATAAAATAAAAAAGCTGAGAAACCACATGAGGACGAACCATCAACACTCGGTCAATAAAATATAAATTGAGCATAGACAATAAGATTAAAATTAATCCGGTTTGTCCCTTTTCACTTCGTGCAGTGGCAACTTGATAAATCATGTACATCATGATCAATCCCAACATCACTATCAGACTCTTGATGCCCCACTCTCCTCCAAGCCCCCAACCGAAGGTGGTAAGGACATGAAAGAAAAAATGAGAATCTACAAAGTTTGTTGCCCAGCTTAAATTATCGCTTTGGGGAAGGGCGGTAATTAATCCGTGATTCCAAGTAAGTTCAGAAAATCTAAAATGAAAATATCCATCATCATCAACCATGTAGGGATTTATAATGAGCATGAGGATAAGCCAGAGAAATAACATGCCCAGCAAAAGATGGAATTTTTTAATCTTATTTAGCATGAAACCAGCAGGCGGGTCTGACACCCATGGGAAACATCTCAAGGTCGCACACCCCACGCTCCCAATCATCGTCAGACACATCAATATACGGGTCCATGGGACATAAAGCGGCCGCAAGATAAGAATCGAGGCGACATTGGGTTGAGGGATAGCTGCTATAATTAGTTTGCGACACCACTAACGGATCGGGAGTAGAAAAATCAATTCGATTATTTTCTTCCTTGATGGATAAAAACATCTGTGCCAGTTGATAACCACTTAAGGCCACCCGCAGACATATCTGCTCTTCCTCGGAGGATGAATTGTAGATCGTATGACACTTTTGCCGTACATTGGACGGTAATTCAACATCAACGACCCTCTCTGAGGGATACAAAAGCAGGTATTTTTTCAAGCATTTAAGCGCCCCCCAATAATCGGCCTGTCCTTCACTCGGATAGAGGTTGATCCCCGAGTATGGCAGCCCTCCGAAAAAGTGCCCAAGTTCATGGCAAACCGCCAAGGTAAACGAATGGGTGGTAGTAAGCTGATGGCGCGGCAAACCACCATACACATTAACCACCCAGAAGGTGCCATCAATTAACTTGCGGGCAGAGGCCTGCACACGAGAATCAGCCCATCTGGAGAGAATACGTAACTCAGCATGCAGAAGAGAGGCCTCTCTTTGATACAGTTCTTGGAGTCGATTCAAAATAATATCGCTATCTTCTCTGGTGATGACAGCAAACGAACGACTACCCAATAGGGCAAATCCAATCACCAACAAGAAGCCAAACAAGAATGAACGCATACGTTCAAACACCTTGACGTTATGAATCAAACTTGCCTTCCATATCAGAAGCCCCGCACAGACGTCAAACTGATAATTCTTATTGGTATTATTTACTTATTTGAACTGGCCGGTAAGCGTGACTTTTTTTCCAAATAATATTTAAACGTGTAATCGTGGGACCATTCGGGGAGATAGTCCAGAGCAATTTTATTGTACTTGTCCTGCACCAAGGGATCCATACCATTCTCAATCAGCATGACAACTTGCTTGGAGCAGTTATTCATGGTTGCGAGATGAAGTGCCGTTCTGCCCTCGGCATTCTTGGCATGAAGATTTACCTTGAACTCGATCAGAGCTTCCAGAATGCCCGTGCTGCAATATGAACTTGCCATATGAAGAGCGCTGTAACCCAATTTTTTATTAGATGTATTTGGATCAAAGCCATTTTTCAAAAGGTATTTTACCAGTTGTACATTCTTTCCTTGCATGGCGAACAAAAAAATAGTCGATCCATGATAGTATTTACTTTTTGGCAAGACCACTTCACCGTCCGTTCTTGCACCAAGAGATTCCAAAAAACGATAGACTTCAAATCTCCCTTCAAGAGCGGCCGCCATGAGAGGTGTGACGCCATATTTGTTTGCGACATTGACCAAGGTAACATCCTTGAATGTAGACTCAATTTCTTTCATTTTCCCAAACTGAATTAAAGTTAGGTTTTTATCATGACCGTAGATGCTCCTCTCGCTGTCACTTGTAACAATGAAAATGGGAGTGATCCATAAAAATAAACAGAGAGAAACAATGGACAAATCTCTCTTGGGGCGCCAGTCAATTTTTTTATAGGATAATTTTTCATTTAACCAAACTCTCTTAATCCTCTGGTAGTAGAGATAATCCAAGCCAAGCCAAACGGGCAATACCAGACAGGCACTTACTACGGAGTCCAGTTTAACTATTCTCTCAACCACAAAACTGATAGGAAAAATGTTTAACAAGTCCTCAATAAAGCTAATTACGACGAGGCCATAAATACAAGATGTGATCCATATCAGAGATGTTTTGAGACCATTCCACCACATCGCTCTCTTATGTAATTGCATAAATTGATGGCGGACAGAATGGATGCTCCCCCTTAAATACATGAGCCCAAGCATCACGAGAAAAGGAATTAGTCCAAGAAAGATATTGATGAAACAAATTAGACCGCCGTCTATTTCATTGGGCTCGAGCAGAAAAGTTAGAATAGCTTTATGAAAGGTAATAAACCAGACGGCCATTGGAAAAAAGGCCAAGAGACTGGAGAGGATATACACAATGGCGATATCTTTTTTGCTCAGGGGCAATGCTTGAATATATTTCCAGGAATATTGCCCGATACCACTTTTCCCGTGCGGCAAAACGTAGCACGCTCGCACGAACTTAAAATTCTTAATAAATAAAAAGAAAATAACAAATCCTTGAAGCAGTTCAAACCAAGAAGCATCGATAGGAATGAAATGAAATAATATGCCACAGCCAATAGTAATCGCCACCAGGGCAATCAATTCCTTTTCTTGTGACTTATAAATGCTTTTCATGAAAACTCTAGTGTTCTTCATGCGCTCTTTCCTACATTAAACAATTCTAAAATCTTGCACGGATCATATTCCTTGGCCCCTCCCTGAGTTAAAAATAAAACACGATTAGCGATGCTTATTAAATCCTCGGCAATATTCGTGGCCAGGATGATGGAGGTATTTTTTGTTTTTACCGTTTCCTTGAGAGTCGAAAAAAACAAGAAACGTGTTTCCGGATCTAATACAGCGGTAATTTCATCGACAATAATTAACTGAGTATTGGCCGCCAGACCTGCAACAATTTGAATTTTCTTTTGTTGCCCAGTGGAAAGTGAGCCTATCGTTTGCTCAGGACTCATCTTAAACTTTGAAAGCAAATTGCTTTCATCTTGTTTCGAATAATTGGGAAAGAAGCCAGAATGAAATTGTAAAAAATCCGCAATCGAAATGTCACCTTTCAAACCAACATCTTGCGATAAGAACGATATTTTGTTCTTGTACATTCCTGAGTTGAACAAATGTGGGTCTTCATCAAAAATACTTATTGTACCACCGGTCACGCCACGAAACCCCATGATGATATCAATCAGTGTTGTTTTGCCTGCACCATTGTGTCCTAACACGCCTAAAAATTGACCTTCATATATTTCAAGGTTTAAGTTCTCGAAAATTAAAGGCCCGAAAGGAATACGGTAAGAAGCATTCTTCAAACTTAGTATCGTCTTCATGACAATACTATCGGTACAAAATTGGTTGCTCTGTAGTCGATTTTATTCCCGAGGGATTTGCGCGCATTGGGACTAACCCCTTGGAAAAGCTTGTCCGGGGAGACCCGGCACAAGGGTCAGGAACTGTAATACCAAACCCATAAATTAATTGTGGGTAGGAAGACAAGGCGAGCTGCCGAGGCGTGCTGCCAGCACGACGCAGGCAGCGAGACCGCAGGCTGACGACCCCACAATTAATTTACGGGTTTGGTATAAAGTTCGTTCTTAAGTTCGTTGGAATCACCCGTTTGTCTTGGGAAATGATGGGCCAGAACATCGCCCACTTTTCCGATTCCTAATTTTAGAGCTTCTAAGATTTGTTTGCTCTTTAAGAGAGGAATCATTTCAGCAATTATTTTATCCCAAAATTCCTGGCCAACTTTTTCATGAATTCCCTTATCGCCCATAATAATAATTCTTCTTTCAATCAAGGTGATAAAGATTAAAACTCCATTTCTATTTATTGTACTATGAGTGCCCAATTGAAAAAAAAGTTCAGTCGCCTTTTGTCTCACTTCTTCATCAAATTCACTCTTCAATGTCATTAAGCGCTTAATGATTCCGATATAGGCCAACAAAAATCCAACGGTAAAAAAGGCCACAAAACAATACAGCGGAAAAAAAGGAAGGGTGTAATTGAGTTCAAACGCATAAGCAAAAAAATAACCCATGATGCCCAGGAGAATACCAGAACGATAATGAGAGGCAGGATAAAGATCGGAAGTTTTAAAAATTACAGGGACGATTTCGCCTGAAGTTTTTGATTCATATTTAAAAACCTCTTCGGCCACATTTTTTTTAAATTCTTCGGTTAATTTCATCATAAAGAAATACCTAATTTACATTCACCATTTTCCAGAAGAACCACCACCAGAAAAACCACCGCCACCACCTGACCAACCTCCACCGCTCGAAAATCCGCCTCCTCCACCAAATCCACCCGAGCCCGAATAAAATCCACCATGTCTTCCAAATCCCGAGATGATACTTCTTCTTCTACCACCCGCGATGGTAAAAATGATAAATAGAATTACAAAAAAAACTGTAACGGCATTGCTTGCAAGACTTGTGCGGTGAACCTCCTTCTTAAGCGGAATAGTTTCAAGTTCTCCACCCAAAACTGCCATGATAGAGGAAAGTCCACTAACTATTCCTTGAGAATAACGGCCCTCTTTAAAATATGGAGTCATTTGTCTGATAATGCGGGAAGTTGCCAGATCAGTCAGAGTTCCTTCCAAACCACGGCCGACTTCAATACGAACCGCGCGATCATTAATGGACAAGATCAGCAACACACCATCTTGACGTTTTTGATCACCTAGCTTCCATTGATCAACGACTTTAATAGAGAAATTTTCAATCACATCGCCTTCCAGATCCTGAATAATAAGAATTTGAATCTGTGGCCCATGTTTTTGTTGGTAATTTTTTAAGATGCGCGATAATTCATCATTTTCATTTCGATTCACAACCCCGGCCAAATCTACGACTGGGCCGGATAAAGCTGGTACTTCAATTGCCAAAGCAGAATCGACCACATTCATGCCAAGGAGCATCGTGCAAATAATGGTATAAATGGGCAGAAAAATAATTTCTTTAAACATATTTAAAATTTAACTTCAGGAGCATTTTCCACTTGAGGCAAATTTTCCACGGCAAATTGAGGTTTCTTTTCTTTATGCAGGAACAAGGAGTTGTACCAAGAAGTCGGAGGAACTGTGATCTCATTGTTGAATTCCTTAATTGCCTCAATGTAACGATTGCGGGATACGGTAATACGATTTTCAGTTCCTTCTAGCTGGGCCTGGAGGTCTTTAAAATTTTCATTGGCCTTTAGATCAGGATATTTTTCCACACTGACGAGAAGACGCGATAAAGAGGAACTCAATTCGCCTTGGGCCTGCGTGAACTTCTTCATTTTCTGCTCATCTAATTCGTTAAAATTTACTTGAGTTTGAGTGGCCTTGGCACGGGCATTGATGACCGCTTCTAAGGTTTCTTTTTCATGTTGGGCATAACCTTTAACCACGGCAACTAAATTGGGAACTAAATCGGCCCGACGCTTATATTGGTTCTGAACGTCGGCCCATCCGGCCTCAACTTGATTTTCGGCCTGAGGAATACTTCTCATCCCACAACTTGATAACGCAAAGATGGATATTAACATGATTATGAAAGATAATTTATTGTTCATGATTTACTCCGGTATCCGCATTGTAGGTTATGTGTCCTGATTTTCATAGGAGAATTCTTTGTATGATCTTATCTCATGCCTCATGCAACATGTCTCATGGTCTCTGCAATGACGGTTCTTGCTGCCTTTCGTGATACTACCCATGAAACTCCAGAGGTGATCAAGCACAGGACAAAAAGACTGGAAAGCCAGGTGCTCAATGCTAAGGAGATTCGCACAGGTAATGCGGCCGAGAGAATCCCGGCCTTGAAAGTTAGGCCGGCGTGAGAAATTAGAAGGCTTAAAATCACGGTAACGAGAAGGCCGGCAATGCAAGAAAACGCGCCAATAAAAAGGCCCTCCGCCGAGAACATTAAAACAATATCGCTTCGTCTGAAACCAATACTCCGTAATGTTCCAATTTCACGAATGCGTTCATTAATACTTTTCATCATAGTATTGGCGACTGACATGGCTGCGATCACGGCCACGACACTCAAGAAAAGGTTTCGGAAAGTTGAAAGAATTTCCATACCACCTTTCGCAGTAGCGGCAATAGGATGTTCGAGCCAGGGAATGGCGTCAAGCTCCATATTCTGCGTCTTTGCCTGAAAGCGAAAATCTTCGATAAAATCGTCAATATCAGAATCTTTAGTCAGTAAAACTGCAGTCCGGGAAATGCGATCTGTATCCATAAGCTGTTGAGCTGATTTAAGTGGCAGCACCACGAAGCGGTCATTCAATTCTCGCAGTTGAATGTCCACCATTCCTCCCACTCGAAGATTCATGGCATTGACCTGGCTCTGCTCAGTGGTTACCGAGAGCTGCACGTTTGGGCCTGGGCAAGAAAATGGTCGTTTTTTCGCTATTAATGACCCATCCTTATTTAGATTAAGATTCAAATCTTCTGATAAATCACAATCTAAATGGCGTGCTAAACCACTCCCGAGTAAGGCCACCGGACCCGGAAACAAATAAAGAGGTTCTC
>CAYHRT010000026.1:0-25304 GCA_964359085.1 uncultured Bdellovibrio sp.
CAGTAAAACTTTCATCCGACACAAATTGTAGGGAATCTGGTGCCAAAACTATATCTAAGGTTCCCTTTCTCGAAAGCAAAGCAAAAATATTGCCTGCGCTCACACATGTCAGCAGATTCTCACTCTGAGAAACACCTACCACTGAAGCACCACCTCTATTAGACATATCCTTGGTCTTGTTTTCTTTCAACATACTGTCATGAGCATAATGAAAAGCATTGATTAGGGCATTTCCTTCTAATAAGTATTTTATGCTGTAATAGAATGGCATAGTGGCGTCGGGATCTTTGGAAGCACGAAGATAAAAATTCTTAATTTGATCTCGGATTTTTTGAATACATACATCACCAATACCCGCTCCACCAAAACCGTCCATAACGATAGCAAGGCGATTGGCATAATCAACTAACACTGCATCTTCGTTAACTTGAAGATAGGGTCCCTGATGAGACTTTGCTGAATAGCTTTTTAAACGAATCATACCTAATCCAAATAATCTTTAAGTTTCTCTGTAGCCTTTTTATAATAATCACTGTCACTTGGAGATACTTGCTGTACCTCTTGCAGTTTTTCTTTCGCATCATCAAACAAGCTTAAACTTTCTGAAATAATGGCTTCACGATAAATTTTTTTCGAACGGTTATTTAACATTTCACGAATTAGATTCATTTCGTTCATAGCTTCTTCATTGGCCGGATCGTACTGTAAAATCTGATTATAATTCTCATAAGCACCCTTTAAATCTTGACCCTCTTTTAAAGAACGTGCCTTGCCTAACAGAGGGTCCACAAGAAGTTTTAAGCCCTCTTTTGACTCCTCTAACATTTTTGTTCCTTCCTGCACCAAATCTTCATCCATGTCTTTTAACTTCAGAAATTCTTCCAGTTTTAAAATAGCGCGATACCAATCCTTTTTCAAATAATAACCCTTGGAAGGAGCTAATGCTGCTACCTTACGATTTCTTTCGGCCTCTTTTTGTGCCTGCTCTACCTTAATACGTTCCTGTTCTTTTTTCCAGGCGTCCAATTCCATTTTTAATTGAGGAACATCAAAATTCTCAGGATCCATTTCTGCAATCTTTCCAAAGAGTGCTTCCGCCACGGAAACATTTCTTTCTTTTGTTGCATCCTTGGCCTTCTCCACCAACTCCTTCACTTTCTTTACTCGCTCTGCTCTTTCAATTTCCGCTTGTCTCTTCCTCTCTAATTCTTCAATTTTCCGCAACCCTTCGGATGCTAATTCAATAAGTTCCTTGGTGCTCTGATAATCCGGGTCCACTCTTTTAACCTTCTCTAATTCAATAATAGCATCAGCATATTTACCCGTATTAAATAATTCTTGCCCAAGAGCATATGTTGCAGAAAGAAATTGCTCATCTTCTGGAGATCTCTTTTTCTTGGGAACAGCGGCGATTTTATCGCCTGATCCGAGCCCGCTACCATGGGCCTTCTTAGCTTTATTTTTCGCGGCCTCATCTTGTTGGGGACCATCATCCATCATTAGCAGAGCACCTAATAAGACGACTATTCCAATGATTGCCTTTTTGCGCTTCTGAGGATCTTTCAAGATTCTCTTGATAAATGATTTTTCTTCGGGAACATTTTTGCCTGCAAGAAGAGAATCAACCGATTGATCAACTACTTCCTCGACAATTTCTTCAACTTCGATAACTTGATTCTCTTCTACAGGCATTAAACGTTTTTCTTCCTTGTGCATAAAATCGGAAGAAATCTTCACAGTAAATGTCGTTGACCCGATTATAAACTCATCATTATTCGACAAATCGACTTTATTGATACGGCCGCCGTTTAAGATAGTCCCATTACCCGATTGCAAATCTTCTAACGCCAGTCCAATCTTAGATTTTCTTATCACAGCATGGACTGATGAAACTTCAGGATCATTTAAAATGATTTGGCACTTATTCGTATCGCGCCCGATAAATGTTTCCTTGCTATCAACGACGTAGCGATCATAAGGTGCAAATTCTCCAAAAAGTTCTAATTCAACCTTAGCAAAACTTTGTATTAGTTTAGTGCCATCGGCTTCCTCGACTTCTTGCATCGGAAAAGACTCGTCTGGCGCTATGGCATCTGTCGCAGAGGGAAGCTGCTCTGTGGCCTGGGGACCTTCATCAAATGCTTGACCTAAATTGACATCCCCAATCCCCTCGGCCGCTGGTGCCTCACCACCAGGCTCTTTGCCAGCTTCAGGGCCAACATCAAGATCATCTGCGGTGGCAGTAGCGGTTGCTGTTGCAGTGGAAGTTTGGGTTGAATCCGGTCGATCGCCTTCACCTTTCTCAGCAACAATTGCAGCCGCTTCCACATTTTCAACTGCAGTGGTTTCTTTTCCTTTTTCTTCAAATTTAAGGGCACGATCGAGGGCACCAATCTTATCATCGGCCTCATCACTCTTGCTGTATTCGGGAATAGTGAACGATAGAATATATTGCCCAATTGTAATCAGATCCCCATTTTTTAATTTTGCTTCACTAACATCACTGCCGTTTAAACGAAGCTCATTGTAAGGTGAATTTTTTTTAATAAACCATTCAGAATTTCTATAATTTAACTGCGCATGCTCGCGGGAAATTTGCATGTCGTCCAAGAGCACATGACAATGCTGGGCCCTTCCAATAAAGAAAGTGACGCCCTGACCTGTAACACCTTGGATCTCCTTGGAGAGGTCGAACTTTGCAATAAGTTCGTTATTCTTCAAAACATTTATATTCACTTTCCATCATCCCCAATTCTTTTTCACAGGCATGCAACTGAGTCTCTGCTCGTTTGAAACGCTCATCATCCTTATACGCCTCGAGTATTCTCATAATTGCACAATACGTTAAGAGCGCGCTCTGATATCGAAGTGAATCAAAATCACGCCTGGCCTTAAGAAATAGATCCTCAAGTGAATTATCGAGAGATTGTTTCGTTTTGCTTAAATAAAACGCAGCACGACCATTATTGGGATTTAACACAAGCGCCAGATTAAACTCTTCAATAGCACGAAAATAATTTTGTTCTCGATATTCCCTTTGTCCTCGTTGAATAATCGCGTCCAATTTTTTCTGCAAATCCTTGTCTTCAACCTCTTTTTTCTTTAGCAACTGAGCGGTATAATTATCTGTTATATCCTGCATTTTTTTGTCAGCATCATCTTTTTTGACTGCGGCTGTCTTGTCCCCACCATCGAGCATTATAAAAACAACAACGATGGCAACAACTCCAAACATCAGAACTTTACTAGGCTTCTTCTTAGGGGTTTCAGGTTCTGATTTTTCATTCTCGCTTTTCGCACTATTACCAAGCGGATTATTTTTTATTTCCTGAATTAAGTCTTTGACATCTATAATGTCGAATTTGAATACTGTCTGCCCAATAATAATTTTATCGCCATTCGTGAGAGTATGTTGCGCCACCTTGAGATCATTAACAATGATACCATTTTGAGATCCAAGATCAGTCACGATAAAAGTATCTTTGAAGCGAGTCAGTTCAGCGTGCTCACGCGAAGCTTTAGCATCGGACAACTGAACATCGACTTCCTCAGATCTTCCTAGAACAATACGATTTTCTTTTAAGTAATAGGAGGTCCCTTTATGATCGCCAGTCATGCATAAAAGTCTATAATGCTTGCCAGGAGTCGGCGGCGGTTTAAATGATTTGCTAATCGCAACGGCGTTACTCTGTTTCATTTCTTTTTTTCTTCCATAAAAAAATGCGCATCATCATTATCTTTTTCAACATCCTGCTAACCTTTTATGAAGGTGATGTAATAGGCCTTTGCGAAATGATCTTTCCCCATCAGCGCATTGGCATATAATTTATACTCATGGCCGGTTAAACTATACGTACCATCCTGACCAACACCGCCATTGTTGGCACATTTGTCGCAAAGTTCGATGACTGTCGCCGCAAACCCTTGCTCCCTCGCTACATCAAGAAGGCTCATACCCTCTGAGGCAGTTTGTCTAATTCCTGTTAGATCCTCACCTTCTGAATTTATTGCTTTTAAATTTTTATCAGCGTCCAGTACCATGGTTGGGCCAGCGGCCCCACGAATAAATTCTTTCAATGAATTCACGTAAGGGGCGGCATCTTCAGATTCTTTAAATTCTTGTTCCCCTCCCGTACTTGTTAGATCGCGAATTCGTTGTAGGATTGTATTGAGCGCACTCTTTAATGGTTGCAACTCGCTAAAAAGTAATTTTGTTTCAATCCCACGACGTTTTCCACGCAGAGTTTCCTCCACATGAATTCTAATTTCTTCAAGAGGTTTTACTGTTAAATAGTACACAATGCCAAAGAAAAATATCGCGATAATACCTGACGTTGTAAGTGCTTCTAGAAATGCTGCAGAGTTTTTTGTGGCCTCAACAGCGAGAGACTTCGGGGTAAAATGAATAGCGATCACTCCCACCGCTTCAGTTTGTCCTGTTTTAGTATTATAGGCCATAATCTTTTGAGCAATGCCGATCTCGCCATCGCCTAATACTTCTTTAAGTGCATTTGTATTTTTGTTTGCTGTAGCTCCGGCCCATTCTTTGGCCTTAATTGACAGTGGGTCCGAGGTATACTCATTTAATTTTCCCATCGGCCGCACAATGCGTCCTTCCAGGTCAAACAATTCATAGGAAGCAACGTCTGCTTCCGTTTCCAAAAAAGCCGAATCTACTCGATCCAAGTTTTTTTGCTCAAGCCATCGAGCATTCAACCTAGCAATCTCTTCAGCAAAATGCTCTCCCCGCTTCGCAGTTTCAATCAAAAGAATGTGACTACTCTCTTGCAACACTGGAAAAATAGTCAACGCGATAGTTGCAAAAACAAAAATGGCCAATAAAATACCTAACATAATACGCCATTCGTATTCCTCATTAATCCCATGAAGAATGGGCATTAGTTTGTATTTAAAAAGCCAAATAAATTTCTCATGAATTCTCGGAGGAGGAGGTGGGATGATATTTAGATCTTCCGCTTCCGCTCCCTCTTCAATTTTAGAAATTGTTTTCTTGATAATTACTTTTTTTTCCTGAACAAATACAACTTGAAAAATAATATCAGGTAATGCCAGCTTATCACCGCCTTTAACCGTCGCTTGCTTGGTAATTTTACCATTTAAGAAGGTACCATTCGAAGATCCTAGGTCTTTCAAATATGCTGTATCACCGGTTACGGTCATGCTAAAGTGTTTTTTTGAAACGCCGTCGACAGCTACCTGATGATCACAAGCAGCATCTCTTCCAAAAATATTTTCACCTTCCTTAAGAATAAATTCTTTACCGCGAATTTTTCCTGCAACCGCAACTATTTTGTACATGAAAACTCCAACGTATCTCCAATATCTATATCGCTAGGGATCAAACCAGACTTTAACTCAAGAACTTTAGCAGACCGCCAAACAATCCAAGTCATACGCCAAGGTCTTACGTTTCTTTGTACTTTCAAGATGACATTTTTTTTTGTGAGAAAGACTACATCTAAATTAAATCGCATAAAAAAAGTATGGATCGAGTTGCAAGGCTCAATGAGTAGCCCATCAATTTCGATAGTAGAAGGGGCAAACATTAATCCGATCATACGATCAAATATTCCTTTAGCATGTCTGGTCTTTGAGGATAACCGAACTGGGTTTTTTTGCCGTGTAACTTCAAATAGAGCTTCCATTATTGAGGTCCTGCTATAAATTCAACAACCAGAGGTCCTGCAACAATCAATAACACCGCTGGCGTAATAAGAAACAACATCGGAAACAGAATTTTAGTTGCAGCGGTGGCCCCTCTCTTTTCAATATCACTAGATTTTTTTTGTCGAATTTCAACCGCCAGGCTTTTCAGAATTGGTCCAATCGAAGCACCGACTGAATCGGCAGCGATGAGCGTAGCGCAGAATGATGAGATCTGAATCAAGTCAATTCTCCACGACATAGCACGCAAGGCTTCCGCGCGACTCGATCCAATTTTAATTTCCTTGATGAGAATCTGAAACTCCTCTGTCAGTGCTGATGGTTTCGCCTTTTCTACAACTTTCGTCATGGCGGCAATAAAATCTAAACCTGCTTCAACTGAAAGTGCCAACATATCAACACAAAATGGCATGGCATTGATAACATCCACTTGCCGCTGTTGCTTTTTGCCGCTGATCCATATATTGGGATAGAAAAATCCAATACATCCCAAAAGAGGCATAAAACTCAAAGGCCAAGTTTCTTCTAGAAAAGTTCTGATTCCCATAAACACAACGGGGAATCCGATAATTAAAAATAATTTGAAACTGTAAAAATCTTCTGCTGACATTAAACTTGTTAAACCAGCAGCGGCAAGTGGACGTTTATATTTCTCTTTTAGCACTCTCTTGTATTTCATGGAAGAGACGACGGGTGAAATATAACGTTTAAAAAAAGGCCTTGAGTATTGCAAAACAGCTCCATGCTTTGCTATGTCACTTTTGCTTATTGTATCCTCTAGTTGTTCGCCGGCCTTAAATTGACTTTCATCTTTAAATACCATTTTGGCAAATAAAAACACCGACAGACCTATTAGCAGTACTGCTGTATACATTATGAGATCACTTCCAACTTTTTTATTTTTTAATCTTTCACAAGCAGTTGCCTCTCCACCATCGCAACCACGCTGATAATATATTTGTGCTTTTTCATTTTCCTCTTTTTTAATCAGCAAATCTCCCATCCGCAAACAACCCAGAATTCTTTCCGGTGAGCATGATGGTATTCCTTTGAGATCGTATTTTTTTGCCATCGCAGAAGTTGTACATCCATAACGGCGAAGCGTTTCAACAGCTTTTTCTTTGTCTTTGGCATAAGCCGCTTCCGTAAAGTAGAGGCCACATGATTTCGTTAATGCTTTTTCTGCCTCATCCAATTTGTCCATCGCCATAAGCTGCTCTCCAAGAGTTGTACAACTCTCGGGAATAGCGGGACGCGTAGGTTTCGATCTTAACCAATCACCATCTGCGCAAACGTTATCCCAAACCATTTTTACTTCTTTGGGCATTTTATCCATCTTCTCTTTGTAGGCCTCGTCTAATTCTTTGCATTTTTTCATTGTCGCTTGCGTTTTATCATGCTCTGATTTTTCATCCTGGTAACATTCGAAGGCGTATCGCTTGATCAATGCCTGTGGTGAATTTTCATCTTCTTGCGGCAACGCAAGATTTTGATAGATGCCGAAAATTAGAAAAATAAAAATACAAATACTTCGTTTTGTTTCCATAGGCCCTTTTATGCAAAGCTTTGATGTTAACTAAATAATATCAAACAATTAAACGATCTACGCTTGGCACAAATGAGGCAAAAATGGACTAGGAAAAGTTGGCCTTAATTCAATTAAATCTGCGAGGTCTTTTTAGTCATTTGGTCAGTTATTTGGGCCAAAAACTGTGCCCCTTGAGCAGCATGAAAAGCTTTGGAAATGGAAGGAATATAGATTGGATTGTAGGCCGCAAGATATTCTTTCTTTAACTCATTTACTCTTTTTACTTTCTGAGCAATTTCATCATTTTTCAATTCCTGTTTTTGCTTGGCCTCTCTCAAGGCTTCCAAACCAAGTCTGGCAGAGGCGCTCGAGCGATAGAGCGCAATATCTGTGCCGGCCTTGAGGGCCATGACCGTGGCAACTCCTATCCCATAGTGATCCGTGATGGCCTTCATCTCCAAGTCATCTGTGATGATCACCTTTTGAAACTTGAGATCTTTTCGCAAGATCACATGGGCATTTTTGCTCAAAGAACATGGCAATTCCTGATCAATTGCATCTACAATCAAATGGCCCATCATTACAAATTCAACCCGGGACTTAATGGCCTTGGCAAATGGAATTAATTCACTCTTTTTCAAATCATCCATACTGGTCTTAACAATGGGTAAATCATAATGAGAATCCTTAATTGTTGAACCATGTCCGGGAAAATGTTTCGCACAAGCCATTATCTTGGCGGTTTGAAGGCCACGAATGGCCGCGCTTACATATTTTGCAACAGTCTCTGCATCGTGCCCAAAAGATCGATCACCAATCACTTTATTCTCTGGATTAGACCAAATATCGCACACCGGGGAAAAATTTAAGTTTATGCCACAGGCACTCAACTCCTGGGCCATAATGTGATGGGCCTCAAAACATAATTTTGGTGATTCAAGCTTGGATAACTCAAACATCGAAGGAAAAATGGTAAATTGATTTTTAAATCGTTGTACTCGCCCCCCCTCTTGGTCTACCGCAATGAAAAGAGGGTATTCTTTTCTTGTTTGCTGGACATTATTTATCAACTCCGCCAGTTGAGCAGGAGTTTCGTAATTGTGAGCAAAAAGAACCACACCCCCTATATTTTCTTTTTCTAAAAATTTTCTATCTTCATCGCTAAGCGTGGTCCCTGCTATTCCCGTTATTATGAGTTGCCCAAGTTCACTCAATGGATTCCTCCTCTGCTGTTTCGTCCTCTTGTTCGAAAGATTCTCTAGTCTGCTTTTGTAATTTCTTTTTTATTTTCTTTGATTTTATGTCAGAGCTATCGCTCCTAACGATTGTCAGGCCCTGAGATATCCAAAATATTTTAGAGAGGCCTTCGTATTCGTCAATATTAAAAAATATCGATTCCTCGCCAAATAAAACAGAATATTTCCGCTCACCATCATCATTGCGACCCTCGTAAACGACTTGTGCACGAGAGAATACTTCCGACGGTACATTGGAATATTGTTCTTGAAAATAAGGGTACCCATCCCAAATAATGTGAAAGTTTAATTGCCCTGTATTTTTATTGGTTGATAACTCAAAAAAATGCGTTCTCGCGATACATTCTACTATTTGGGAAAAAAAGCAATAGACTCCGGTTCCTTTGGGAAAAGGTATCTTTACATTCCCATTCCATTTGGCTTCGGGTGACGACATATTCACTAATATACTTTTAGACGCGTTATCCAACTTCATCTCGGTGAAGTATTTCTTACTTTCAAACCACACCGTGTACTGAGAGATCTTTGGTCGAAGAACGGGAGTCTTTGCACCATCTACCCCCTCCAATACTCCCACATTTGCAATCGCAATACTTTTTTCTAATTCTTTTTCTAAATGACCGGGCAAATAAACACGTCTTTTCACGATGTGAGTATTTTCTTTTATACCACCGCCGCTTTCACGTTCCAGAATAAATTCACCAGAAATATCCGTCATATGAAAGAGTGTTCGAGTGGATGTCTGAGGAGCAGCCTTTCCCTTGAGGGCATTAACAAATGCAAAATCCTGAAAAATAATAACAATCATGAATAATTTACAAAGAAATAATATATCTTTGAAAAAGTACTCGCTCTTCCTCAGAAACATAGGGTTCCTTTTCCATTTCAAAAAACCATTTTAAAGGATTCTCATGAGGATTAATAATATTGATCCCAATTTTTCGCCGGTGGGAATCTTGCTTGCCTCCGTCAATAAACTCAATATTGTACACAATTTGAGCACCTGTGATCTCAAAGCCTCCTATGTTGCCATTCTCATTATAAGTTAGATAGAGATCATTTAAGGTTTTGCGTGCTCCAAATAAATCATTATGCTCATCACTGGCAAGAAAGGAAAGACCGTTCTGACCTAAATCAAAAATTGGAAAACAAAAATTAATCCCACTATTTTTTACCATAGCTCCTCTCAAGGAAATCACATTGGCGATGTTATGGCGCTGGCCGTGTGAAATCTCTAACTTTTTATAAGGAAAAAGACGGAGTCGGTCTTTTTTTCTACGTTCTAGTTTGTAAATTTGATTATTAAATATTTCAAAAGCGTAATATTCACCTTGTTTTCCAAGAAAACTTGCTTGGGCAAAAAAATAATGTATCCCGTGTTTAAAAGAAACTGAGAACTTCTGGTTTGGAATCAAAAAATGCTGAAATTCATCCCCGCAAAAAAAAGTTCGCAACCAAATTGCATTACCTTGTTTGTGACTAACAGAATCTCCCTCGAAAGAAATTTTGTCATTCCAAAACAATAACCGTGTTGTGGCAAAGTTCATCTGTTCAATTTTCTGGATCGATCTTTGTTTGAGTAATTTTTTGAATGGGGCCTGCCTAAGAGTTTTTCTTGTCACCCTCGTGCCCTACTATCCTAAGGTTGCTACCTGACGCAAGAGAGCCATTGACTCTAACACTTTTCCACAACCACGCACCACTGAAGTCAGGGGGTCCTCGGCCAAACTAACAGGAAGGCCTGTTTTTTCTTTAATTAAAATATCGAGATTTGCAAGCAACGAACCGCCACCCGAAAGAATAATTCCATTATCTACAATATCCGCAGCCAGCTCAGGTGGAGTCTTTTCTAGCGATACCTTAATGGCTTCGACTACTGCCGCGACTGAGTCGGTTAGCGCATCCCGAATTTCATCACTCGTAACTTCTATAATTTTGGGAGCACCGGCGATCAAATCACGACCTTTCACCTCATAGGATTTTACTTCATCATCAAACGGGTAGGCATTACCAATGCTAATTTTGATGGCTTCGGCCGTACGTTCACCGATTAAGAGTGAATACTTTTTCTTAATATAGCTGGCAATGGCTTCATCAAATTTATCCCCGGCCACACGCTCGGATTTAGAAAACACAATTCCGCCCAAAGAGATGACGGCCACTTCAGTTGTGCCACCACCGATATCTACGATCATATTGCCAGATGGCTCGGTAATAGGAAGGCCAGCACCAATGGCAGCGGCCATGGGCTCTTCAATCAAATAAACTTCGCGAGCACCAGCTTGTTCAGCTGATTCTTTAACAGCACGCTTTTCAACCTGCGTAATCCCAAAAGGAATGCAAATAACAATTCTTGGTTTGATCAATTTTGATCCAGCAAATGATTTCTGAATAAAGTAGCGAAGCATGGCCTGAGTCACTTCAAAATCTGCAATAACACCATCCCTCATAGGACGGATGGCCTTAATCGAACCAGGGGTTCTCCCCAACATTTCTTTTGCCTCACGTCCCACTGCAAGAACTTTAATTTGACCTTTGGTTCCCGTATGCACAGCAACTACCGAAGGTTCATTGATAATAATCCCGCGGTCTCTTGCATACACCAACGTGTTAGCAGTTCCTAAGTCAATGGCAAGGTCATTCGAAAACCAATCGAGCACTTTTTTGAACATTGTGAGGTTCCTTCATTTGCAAACTACATGGACTAGTATACCGGCACCCTGATTAAAATAGAAGGTACTCCATATTGCCAACACTATAATTTTTCATTACACTACAAATTCTCTCAACATGAAGCAATAAAGGAATCTGAGTATGGGTGCCGGACGTAAGCGCAGTATTAAAAAAATGAACAGAAAAAAAAGACAAGTAAAAAAGAAGGCACGAGTCAAAAGAAAAATAGTAAAAAAAGCAAAGTAGTCTCGACAGATTTCGTGAGATCTATGAGAGCGATTTAAATAATTATTAAAATTCACATCGTGATTTAATTTTTCTTTTTATTACTACTAAGCTCAAGTATTTCTCCATGATCAAAACCTAATGAAGCCATACCTTTAAGCCAAAGACCTTCAGTTAACGCCCAAGACCCAGTCATTCCAACAAGCTTTTCACGCCCTCGCCAATGAGTGTCAAATTCATCCCTCGAAGTAAAAGTTTGGTTACTTAAAATATTGGCAAGGATTTTCAGTCCATCATAGCAACGTAGCTCTATTAGCTTTGGATAGGTTTGATGTTGTTTAAAAAATATTTTTGAAAAATCTTCACTGACCTCACTCACTGTATCCCCAATAAAAAATAATTTCTGGGCCTTTGAAGAACTCTTAGCAATGATTTCTGAACGCCAGCTGGGCCCACCTATAAATTTAATTTTGTAAGCATCAAAATAAGCAAAAGTTGGGATGATCTGTAAAGCCTCTTTAGGGTAAGCAGGAACAAAAACCCAATCAAAATCAATTTCGGGAGGTAAGGTTTGAATTCGTCTCATGTTAGTTTTCTCTAAAACATGAATTTGCGAGAGCAGCTCGAATTCTTCTTCACGCATCCGCGGATATTTTAGACCTAGCATGAGCTGAACAATGGGACGAAAATCAGTTTCGCTAATTTGGTATGAACTAGCTCCGGTGACTTCGACCCCATGAGCTTCAGCTTGACGCCAAAATTCATCTAGATAAGATTGCCCCATTTCAGACTGAGGATAGACAATTCCAGCACGCTTCCCCACACTGCTCAAAAAGCTGTCAGAGAAGAGTGAAGCCATTTGTCCTTCGATCGAACCAGGTATTTCAAGTAATAAATAATCTTTTTGATCCCGAGGAATGTATAAAGACGACAGTGATAAAAAAACAGTCCCATGTTTTTTCGCTTCAATATATTCTTTCTCAGCTTCTTTTGGTACCAGCCCACCAATGACCGCGACAACATTATTGTTTTCTATCAGTTCAGCGACCTGACTACTCCCAATGCTACCCAGTCCTTGCGAATCACGCACGATAACTTTAATTTCTGTACCATGTTTTTCTAATTGTTTTCCATGCCCTGTTCTGCGATGGAAGGCATTGACCTCTTTTAATGCCGAATCAATTCCCATAAGGGCCCGTTGTCCAAACTCAGCATTTTTTCCTGACAAAGGTAAAATAATCCCGATTAGAGATGAGTTCACTTTAGAAAAATTTTCAGACCTCGCCTCAAAATTTTTGACTAGTTCCTGAATTTCTACGGAATTTCCTGGCTGGGCCTTAGCAAAATCGAGAAGTCGAGTGGCTTCAACTTTATCACCCATAAAGAAACTGCGCTCTGCTTCAAGATAGGCAATATAGCTCGCCAAAAGAACATGACTCTTTACAATTTCCTCTATTATCAGTTTCTTTTCATTCCCAGTTAACTTATTAAAGTAATCAAACAAGATTTCAAAAGAGGGATCCCCCTTGATTTCAGCAAGCGTAGAATTCACTTTAATCATTTTAGCAGCGGCCATTGCACCAATATAAAAATTTCCCGTTGCATCCGCTATCTTCGTCGTCAACTTATGTGCCTTTTGGGCCTCTGATATCGATAGCGCATCATCAGAGATTTCTTTGAGTATCTCACTCGCTTTCTCATGCAATCCCAACTTGAAATAACTACTGGCCAAATTTAATTTGATCTGTCCCGACAAGAAATAGTCCTGCCCAGAAGTCGTCAAACCCAAGTTAAAATTGTAAATGGCCTGTTCAAAGTTTTCTTGTGAAAAATAAACAACGCCGATTAAATTACGTCTTAGGGCCTTCTCTGGATCTTTGAGTTTGTTCTCATCAATGGCCTGTAGTTTTTCTAATGCTTCTTTGATTTTCCCCTGACGATATATTTCTTTAATTTGGTCAATTTGAGCAACAAAGGTTTTTTCGTACAGCCCAGCAACATCTTTGCGCTCTAGAATTGTGACTCCTCCGCAGCTCACAAAAAAAATAAAAACTAAAAGCCTAGAGAAATACTTCACCATAATCAAGACCCTTCTTTCATGAGCGACGATCAATCAGCACACCTATGGATGATAACGAATCAAAGTGAGTGGAGCAATAAAAAGTACTATGGAATGATCTATTGAAAAAAATCACGCATGCGTTCAAAAAAACCACGCGTCAAAGGCCCATTGGAAGTGTTTTCTAAGGCCGCAATCCGCAGAAAAAGTTCTCTTTGTTCAACAGAAAGTTTAGTGGGTGTTTCGACATGAATCTGAACGATTTGATCACCTAAACCATTCCCTCCAAGACGTTGAATACCCTTTCCCTTTAGTCTCATCTTTTTGCTTGACTGGGTTCCTGCAGGTATCCGAAGTGCCACCTTACCTTCCAAGGTCGGTACTTCTATCTCAGCTCCCAGAGCTGCTTGTGAAAAGCTTACGGGTACAGTGCAATAGATATCAAAGCCATCACGCTCAAAAAATTCATGTTCCTCAACCTCGATGCTCACATAGAGATCACCGTTAGGGCCTCCATTTTGCCCAGAATCCCCTTCATTGGATAATTTGAGTCGCTGTCCATGATCAATTCCAGCAGGAACTTTAACTGATAATTCAGATTTCTTCTTGGACAAGCCAGCTCCATGACAGACATTGCACGGATCGGCCACCATTTGGCCCGAACCGTGACACTTCGGACAAGTCGTTGCTATGGTAAAAAAACCCTGTTGCCGTCGCACTTCGCCAGCGCCAGCACACATATTACAACCTACTGGTCGAGCACCATCCTTTCCGCCTGAACCGTGGCAAGATAAGCAAACAGTATGCCGATAAACACTAATAATTTTTTCGACACCAAATGCTGCCTCAGAAAATTTAATTTTGAGAGGCATTTCAAGATCATTACCCGGACGACCCTGTTGCGTGCGCCTTCCGCCTCGTCTACGCCCTCCTCCTAAAATATCTCCAAAAATATCACCGAAGATGTCACCCAAATCACCAAAACCCTCTGCATTCCATTGGCCACCAAATCCTCCAGCACCACCTGCGCCAAGACCCGAATGCCCAAACTGATCATATTGTGATCGCTTTTTGTCATCGAGCAGAACCTCGGCAGCTTCAGATGCTTCCTTAAACTGCGTCTCAGCCGCTTTATCACCCGGTTTGCGGTCCGGGTGACATTGCATAGCTATCTTACGATAGGCCTTCTTCACATCCTCTTTCGAGGACGATTTTGAAACTCCCAGAATATCGTAGTAATCACGTTTATTGGCCATAAATACGGACCTTAATGTCACTCTTGGTAATTAAATAGCGCGTAGGTCAAAACTAGACTTCCTTAAAATCTGCATCGACAACATCTTCATCTTTTTTAGGATTAGGGCCTTCTGCATCCTTATCTTGAGGTCCCGGTCCGGTAGATTCAGGGCCAGTTCCTGGTCCTGCCCCAGCTTGAGCATACATTTCTGTTGCGAGCTTATGAGATACGCCTTGTAATTTTTCCGTCGCGGACTTCAGCTCTTCGAGATTTTCACTGCTCAATTTCCCTTTGGCTTCAGCAATGGCAGAAGATAATTCAGTTTTTGAGTTGGCGGAAAGTTTCGCATCTCCATCTTTCAACATTTTTTCGCAGGCCAAAATCATGCCATCAAGCGCATTATGCGTATCGACAACCTCACGACGTTTCTTATCAGAATCGCGATTGGCCTCAGCATCTTTCACCATTCTCTGAATTTCTTCCTCAGTCAAACCGGAACCACCAGTAATCCGAATCTCTTGAGATTTACCGGTGGCCTTATCTTGGGCCGAAACATGCACAATTCCATTCGCATCAATATCAAAAGTCACTTCAATCTGCGGAACTCCTCTTGGGGCAGGCGAGATTCCGGCCAAGTCGAATTTGCCAAGTGTCTTGTTATCTTTAGCAAATTCGCGTTCACCTTGGAGGACATGAATACTCACCGCTGGTTGGTTGTCCTGTGCCGTTGAAAATACCTGTGATTTGCGCGTGGGTATTGTCGTATTTTTCTCAATAATCTTTGTGAATACACTGCCAAGAGTCTCGATTCCGAGAGACAAGGGAGTGACATCGAGAAGTAATACGTCTTTCACGTCTCCGGCCAAAACTCCACCTTGAACAGCAGCTCCGGCGGCCACAACTTCATCTGGGTTCACACCTTTGGAGGGTTCTTTGCCGAAAATTTCTTTAACTTTGGCCTGAACAATGGGAGTACGCGTAGCACCACCTACTAAAATGACCTCATCAATTTCTGTTTTCGTTAGACCGGAGTCCTTAATGCAGGTTAAGCAAGGTCCAACAAGTCCATCAATATATTTGGCAATGAGAGCTTCAAATTTCGCACGCGTAAGCGTCATCGTTAGGTGTTTGGGACCAGATGAATCAGCGGTAATAAACGGTAAATTGATTTCAGTTTGAGTTACGGAAGAAAGTTCATGTTTCGCCTTTTCCGCTGCTTCTTTAAGACGCTGTAGTGCCATTTGATCTTTTTTCAAATCAATCCCGTTTGATTTTTTAAACTCGTCAGCAATCCAACCAATAATCTCTTCATCGAAATTTTCACCACCTAAAAATGTATCCCCATTAGTGGCCTTAACTTCAAAAACACCGTCTGCGGTAATTTCGAGAATAGAAATATCAAAAGTACCACCACCTAAATCAAATACGGCAATATTGCGGTCTTTCTTCGAATCCAAACCATAAGCCAAAGCTGCTGCTGTTGGTTCATTGATTATCCGTTTGACATCAAGGCCGGCAATCCTTCCGGCGTCTTTTGTCGCTTGCCTTTGAGCGTCGTTAAAATATGCGGGCACCGTAATAACAGCTTCAGTAACTTTTTCTCCCAAATAATCCTCTGCTGCCTTTTTCATTTTTTCTAAAACCAAAGCAGATATTTCTTGGGGTGAATATTCCTTTCCATCAACGCGCACCCATGCGTCGCCATTTTTATTTTCAAAAGCTTCAAATGGAGCATTTTTAGCAAACACTTCTGATTCTTTTGTTCGAAATTTTCTGCCAATTAAGCGCTTGATTCCATAAAGCGTCTTGCGCGGATTGGTAACTGCTTGGCGTTTGGCCACCTGTCCGACTAGTTTTTCACCGTTGCTGGCAAAACCAACAATAGATGGTGTTGTGTTATGCCCCTCTGAATTTGGAACAATTTTAAATTTGCCATGTTCCATGATTGCAACACACGAATTGGTAGTTCCCAAGTCTATTCCAATAATTTTTCCCATATATATCTCCTTTCAGTTATATTTATTTTTTCTTCGCAATAACTACTTTCGCTGCTCGAAGTAAACGTCCATTTAACATGTAGGCCTTCTCAAATTCACGTATGATCGTACCCTCTTCGTGCGTCTCAGATTCTTCCTGCATCAGGGCTTGATGAAAATTCGGGTCAAATATTTTACCAACCGACGATACGGATTTTAAACCGTTTTCCTCAAGAACCTGCACAAACTGATGGCGAACCATCTCAATTCCTTTACGTAAATTTTTTACTTTCGTATCCTCGTCATTTACGACAGCATTGATTGTACGATCAAAATTATCAATAACAGGAATCAATGCGCTCAAGACCTTTTCTGTTCCGTATTTCACGATATTTTCACGCTCACGCTCGAAGCGTTTACGCATGTTATCCATTTCAGCGGCAACGTAGAAAAATTTCGATTTATAATCTATTTCCTCTTTTTTAATATCCTGAATTTCTGCCACTTCTTCCTTTGCATTCTCCTTGGACTCTTGTGCTAAGTGCGGTGCTTCGCCATCCCCTCCACAACACCCCCCCTTGCTCTTGTTATCTTTTTTCACATCACCATCCTCGTTCATCTGCGGTCCCATAGACTCTCCTCAAAATCACATAGAAACAAATGTGGGTTTTATCGCCTGAATGTCAATGGAAGTACCGAAGAAAATCTCTTCGCCTTATACAACCTATTGAATATTAAAGAGTTTATCGATCCAAAAAAGCTCATTCATGAGACTATCGAGGAGCAGCATCCCCTTGGAATTTAAGATGATTCGAGGTGCGCTCTGGGCCAAAAGTCCCCTCGTTTGCCATCCCAGAAAAATCTCTCTGAGCTTGCCTATAGATGGCCGATCCAAATTTAGCTGAAATTTAGTCAAGGGAAAACCTTCATGAGTTCGAAGCCCAAGATAAATCTCTTCCATCCGCAATTCGTTGGATGTCAATTCTTCTCGCGAAAATTGTACTGATTCAGACATCCACTTATAGCGTACATTCTTTTTTCCGTCATTCAGAAAACCAGTGGCAGATGGACCTAGGGCGGCCACCGATTCTAAATTCCAATAGGCAACATTATGCTTGGCCAAAAATCCTGGTTTGGCAAAATTTGAAACTTCATAATGAAGCCAACCCTGACTCTTCAAGAAATCTGATACCTGAAAATATTCGCTCTCAATCTCAATATCAAGCGGTAGTTCATTGGCATGAACATAATTTTTGCCGGTAGTCAGAATATAAACACTCATATGAGAGGGATTGAATTCTAGCACCTGTGCCAATTCCTCTACAATTTGGCGTTTCTTTTCTGAGGAGAAGCGTGGCAAACCAATCATGAAATCGACCGAATAATTAATTCCCACATCCTTCAACATATTTAATGTTTGAAGTGTATCGTCCAAATTATGAAATCGATCAAGCCTTCTTAGTTGGAGTTCATTCATGGATTGAACTCCAACGGATATACGATTTAGTCCCAAATCCATCCAAGTCTGCAAATTTTTATAACTACTCACACCTGGATTCATTTCATAGGTAAATTCATATTTTTGATCGAACACTATCTGCATTTCTTCCATCAAAACCTTTAAGAACGCAGGCCCTTGCTGCCACAGAGAAGGTGTGCCGCCACCAATATACAAACTCTGAAGTTTTCCCCAAGACATCCCCATGTCATGCATTAATTCTTGGTGGACTCCAAGAGATGTCTTAAGATACTGATGAAATTTCTCAAAATTAAAACTAGATGACACAATTTCTCGATAAAAATCACAATAATTGCAACGATGTCTACAGAAAGGGAAATGAATATAGAGACGTCTAACTACGTTTAGGGCCATAATAATAGTAATTATAATTATACTGCGATGAGTTTTAGCAATTTTCCGAGGTGGTATGCAACACAAAATACATAAATTAAAAAGTGGTTTAGAATTAATCTTGGCGCATTCCAAAGCACAACCAACAGTAAGTGTACAAATCTGGTTTCGTGCTGGAAGTGCTCTTGAAGGCGCTGAAAACCAAGGGATTGCGCATTTTCTTGAGCATATGTTTTTTAAGGGAACAGCTAAACGTCCCGAAGGTAAAATGACCTTCGAAGTAGAATCATTTGGAGGTGAGATCAATGCTTTTACTTCATTTGATTACACCTGCTATTACATCAATGCACCTAAGGCAAATCTTATGGAATGCATCGATATCTTGTTAGACATGGTATCGGCTCCACTCTTTAAAGAAATAGACTTACCGGCGGAACGTGAAGTTGTCTTTGAAGAATATCGCCGCTCACTCGATGCACCTAAACAATTCGGATTCATGAAGGTGCAAGAAGCATGTTTCCCAAAAGGATATGCTCACCCCATTATTGGTAACGAGGGAACTATCAAGAAGTTCACTCTCGATCAGTTAAAAACCTTCAGGGAGAATTTTTACAATAATCAAAATGCATTCCTCTTGGTAGCAGGTGATGTAGAGACGCTGGAAGATCAGATCATTCAATTAGCAACAAAATTTACTCTCCCCGATGGCCATCAGTCTGAATTTATCCATTTTGGACTCAAGGGAACTGACTCCATAAATTCTCATCAAAAGGATGTAAGAATGGCCAATTTAACCTGGAGTATTTCCTCTCTTGGACATCAAGACCCTGGGTCTGAGTATGAAGACCTCGGTTTAAGTATCTTAGGCCATGGTGATTCCAGCCGCCTATACACCATACTCGTTTCTGAAACCGGAATCGCAAACAACTGTAGTACTTCTACCATGTTCTTTAAAAAGGGAGGAGTGCATATTCTCTAATTTAATTTTCCTCTTAATAAGGGTGCCAAAGTAATAGACGCATTAACACGAGAGTTAGAAGACACACTCCATGATGGCCCCACCGAAGAAGAGATCATCAAGATCAAAAATCAATATTTGGCTTCAAAAGTATATGACTTGGAAAATATCGAAAACTTTGCTTTTTCTTTGGGGCACAGCTATGCCCTCACGGGTGACATCCTCGGTGAAGAAAAATATTTACAGCGAATCAAATCTGCTAACCGACACCAAGTTGATCACGCTCTTCACTCTCTTCTTGCCCGTTCGTGGCACTTTACTCTGCAAATACCGAAGGAAACCAGTGCTACAACAGTAGAGAAAAAACTTCAACGACTGGTCAAGGCCAAAAATAACATATTGCTCAGAGTGGGAAGCAAAAGAAGTCTACCCCGTACCATTTCAAAACATGATGCTCTTGCTTCAACCATACAATTGCGCCCTGGTATTACGCTCTTTTATCGCCAAAATAAAACCGCACCTACATTCGTACTTCATGCATACTTAAAAGGCGGACTCGCAGACGAAACGCAAAAAAACAATGGCCTCTACAATCTACTCAGCTCCCAACTTACCAATGGTCATAAGTCTATTTCCTACGATGATCTGCGGAATTTTATGGATGACCACGCCGCAAGTTTGAGTGGTTTTTCGGGTAAAAATGCTTACGGCTTAACTCTCCATGGCCAATCAGACCATTTTTACGCTCTGGCAGAGCATTTCTTTAACTCTCTGATTAACCCGACCTTTCCTGGGAAATATTTCAAGCTGGAAAAGGGGCTTCAATTGCGCGCTCTCTTAAATGAAAAAGAGGATACTGTCCGACAGTGCTTTAATTGTGTTTCAAAAATAATGTTTTCCGGCCATCCCTATGCCCTAAGCCCAATAGGAACTAAAGAATCGGTAACCAGTTTAACTGAAGCTGCGGTTAAACGAACCCATTATGCTAACTTAAAAAACAAAGAGATGCTGATTACATATTGCGGCGACAAAACCTTGGAAGAAATCTTACCCTTTATCCAGAACTTTTTATCGACACTTCCTCCGCGAAAAACAGTTAAACCACGACCATTTCATTTTAAATATCGAGCACAAAGCAAGGCCATAGATTTCCCACGTGAACAAGCTCAAATTTTCATTGGTCTTCCTATCGGTGATTTTACCCACCCTGATCATATTTATATAAAAATGTTATCTACATTTCTCTCTGGGCAATCATCCGAATTATTTATAGATGTTCGTGATAAAAAAGGATTATGCTATAGCGTTGCACCTATCCACTTTAGCGCACTCAATGGCGGTCACTTTGGTATCTACATGGGAAGCGGTAAAGATAAGGTAAGTGATGCTATCGCGGCGATAACTGATCTTTTTACGAAATACAAATCTACCCACATGTCTCGCGAAGACTTTGAACGCATCAAGAAAATGATAAAGGGACAAAACATCTTGAATCTGCAAACCAATGAAGATTATGCCACCACATATTCAGTGCCTATTCTTCATAATAAAGGAATTGATTTTATCCATGAGATACAAGAGCAAATCAACCTGACAACGTATGAAGATTTTTCTACCCAAGTTTCCAAAATCTTATCTCGACCTCTGAGTATTGTGGTGGTTGGTCCCGGTGCCGTCAGCATTGTAAGTAAGTTACGAAACTTTTAAGGCCGAAGGGGAATTTACGAAAAATATCATTTCTTGCCCATCACCCTGAAGTTTCTGCGCCACGGTTCCAATGAGCAGGGTAATGGTGGCAAATGATCGCGACAGATTTAAGTAGAAACAAGGAATTTCTAAATAGTCCGGCTTAAAATGATGTAACCGTTCATAGGCCATAATGCCCATACTCATGTAGTAACGAGAGTCCACTAACTTTTTATTGGTGGACTCAGAAAAATATCCACACATAAAAAGTGCAGTATCACCTATATCGTTGAGGATTCTCTTCTGATTCTGCCGACTCATCGATTGTGATTCAAGAAACTTCAAACCTAGAATTTTTTCCCGAATATGGCCCTCAACGTTTTCAAAGTAATTGCCGGACTCTGAATATTTATCCATCACAGTGCTAGAATAGAAAATTGTCTCCTGCGGCAGCGGGTGCAGCGACTTTTTGTTCACTTCTGTGAGTTGATCAAAAAAGAAACACTGTAAGCTCGTTTCGAGGATAATTTCTGAGCTTTCTGCATTGGCCTTGTCTTGTTCACCCGTAAGGCCCATAGGAGAAATCTTCTTAACCACCGACAATAAACCTCCGATGCCCAGGAGCAACTACTTAGTCTATTTTATCACACAATGCTCAACTCTTTGGAATTGGTCATTTTTGCCTGGATAATTCCTCTTTTCTAAAACCAAATACGCAAATTGTGGGCATAATTGTGTTCTGTTTGCTAAAATTAGCACGCTTGCTCGGTTAACTTATTGAAATTTAATGCTTAAACAGGATTTAACTATGTCTTCGCCAGATGAGTGGAACAAAATGGCCCTGAAGGAATATCAGTCTTCTTCCTTAGAGGAAATGAACTTCATAACATCTGAAGGCATAACGCTAAGACCACTCTATTTCGAGAAAGATTTACCCCGTTCGTCTTATCTTCGCTCGCTGCCTGGTCTAGAACCATTTCTGCGCGGTCCCCGTGCAACCATGTATACAAAAAAACCATGGACCATCCGTCAATATGCGGGATTTTCAACCGCAGAAGAGTCTAATGCATTTTATCGTAAAGCTCTTCAAGATGGCGGCCAAGGAATCAGCGTGGCCTTTGACCTTGCGACTCATCGTGGTTACGACTCAGATCATCCACGAGTGAAGGGTGATGTAGGTAAGGCCGGAGTCGCCATCGATTCTGTTGAAGATATGAAAATTTTGTTTAAGGGAATTCCTCTTGATCAGATCTCTGTCTCAATGACCATGAATGGCGCCGTCATCCCCATTATGGCAATGTACATTGTGGCCGCCGAGGAACAAGGCGTTGCGCTGGGCAAGCTATCTGGCACCATTCAAAATGATATTTTGAAAGAATTTATGGTACGAAACACCTATATTTATCCTCCCAAGCAATCTCTGCGATTAGTTGCGGATATCATCGAATACACAGCTAAGCACATGCCAAAATTCAATTCGATTTCAATTTCTGGTTATCACATGCAGGAGGCGGGAGCTGATTCGGCCCTTGAGCTTGCCTATACCCTTGCGGACGGACAAGAATATGCAAAACTTGCTATGGCACGAGGTCTCTCCCTCGATGCATTTGCCCCTCGGCTTTCATTCTTCTTTGGCATGGGCCTTAATTTCTATATGGAGATTGCTAAACTGCGTGCGGCCCGTGTGCTCTGGGCAGAAATAATGTCTGCGCTTGGGGCCAAAGACCCAAGATCAAAAATGTTGCGCACTCACTGCCAAACCTCTGGGCAATCACTGACCGAGCAAGACCCTTTCAATAATATTGTGCGTACAACAATTGAAGCTATGGCAGCCGTTTTTGGCGGAACGCAATCCTTACACACCAATGCCTTTGATGAAGCCGTGGCACTTCCGAGTGAACTCTCTTCCCGGATCGCCCGCAATACCCAACTCATTCTTCAGGAAGAAACACAAATTACCAAAGTTGTCGACCCCTGGGGTGGCTCTTATATGATGGAGGCTTTGACCAATAATCTGATAGAGAGAGCTAAAGTTTTAATGAACGAGGTTGATAAGGTAGGTGGGATGATTCGCGCCATTGAACAGGGAATTCCAAGGAGAAATATTGAAAGAGCAGCGGCACAAAGGCAGGCGCGAATCGATAAAGGTACTGATACAATTGTTGGTGTAAATAAATATCGTACTGACGAAGAAACATCATTTCAAATTTTGCAGATTGATAATATTTCAGTTTTAAAAAAACAAGTAAAGCGCTTGAAGGAAATCAAAGCAAAGCGTGATAATAAAAAAGTAGCGAAATGCTTACGTGCACTTACAACTTACGCTCAGACAGACAGTGGCAATGCCCTGAGCTTGGCCATCGACGCTGTACGTGCGCGGGCCACACTTGGTGAAATCTCTAGCGCGCTTGAGAGTGTCTGGGGCCGATACCAAGCGACACCATCGTCCTTAAGTGGAATCTATGATAAAATTTTCCAACATGACCCCGCCTGGGAAAAATTAATGGATCGAGTAAAAAAATTTCAGAAAAAACATGGACGTCGCCCTCGTATCCTGCTGGCAAAAATGGGACAAGATGGCCACGACCGGGGAATTAAAGTAGTTGCAACAGGTTTGGCCGATGCGGGTTTTGACGTTGATCTGTCCCCTCTTTTTGCTATGCCTGATGAAATTGCCAAGATCGCCATTGAAAATGATGTTCATGTTGTAGGCGTCTCTTCACAGGCCGCTGGCCATAAAACCTTAATTCCTGAACTTATCAAGATTTTGGATACAAAAAAGTCTGGCGACATTAAGGTAATTTGTGGCGGTGTTATTCCAAAGCAAGATTTTGCTTTTCTCAAGAAGGCCGGAGTTGGTTTAATCTTTGGCCCTGCCAGCCCAATTCCAACAATAGTCGAAAAAATTCTTGATTTAATTGAGTGAATAATGGGTGCAGAAACTAATACCCAAAGAGATACTATAGACATTAAAAAACTTCTTAGGGGTGATCCACGCACTTTAGCTCGTGCTATAACTCTAGTCGAGAGCCAAAATCCCGAACATCGGCGTGAATCAAAAAGACTTTTAAAAATAGTCTCAAAGTTTGAAACATCATCTTTTCGCATAAGTATTAGTGGTGCGCCAGGCGCGGGCAAGTCGACACTCATTGAGGCCTTAGGCCTATATCTCGTAGAACTTGGCCACAAAGTCGGGGTCTTAACCATTGACCCGACCTCTCCCATTACCGGCGGAAGTATCTTAGGCGACAAGATTCGAATGGAAAAACTCTCGGCCCATCCGAAGGCATTTATTCGCCCATCGCCTACCGGACCACATATGGGTGGAACCACCAATCGAACCCGCGAAGCTATCCAGCTTTGTGAAGCGGCCGGGTTTGATATCATCATGGTTGAAACGGTGGGCGTTGGGCAAACCGAATATCAGGTAAAAAATATGGTCGATGCTTTTGTCCTGGCAATGTCCCCATTATCTGGAGACTCAATTCAGGGGATGAAAAAAGGAATCCTCGAATTAGCTGATCTCGTTCTCATCACTAAGGCCGATGGCGCAAGTAAAAATCTGGCCGAAATCACTCTGCATGACTATAAAAATTCCTTACAACTGCAACATCGGACAGATCAATGGGTTCCCTCAGTTATGGTCGTGAGTTCGGTGGAAAGAACCGGTCTTCCTGAGATTTGGACCAATTTGCAACAATATTTTGCTTTCAAACAGTCTTCTGGAGCTTTGGAAAATGACCGTTTAAAGCAAAAATTGATCTGGGCCCAGGACCTCTGCTGGGAAACCCTTCATGATCGATATGCGCATAAACTGAATAGTGCTAGTATGCAAAAAAAAATGTTAAAAATGTTCAAAACAAACCACATGAACCCCGAACAAGTGGCCGTAATTCTCTTGAAATACTATCTCACCCGAATGTGACCCTTGGCTTAACCTTTTTTCCATAGGTTAAAGAAAAGAACCAAAATTCCGATAGGTTAAAGTGAGATTATGTCACCTTTTATTGGCAGTAAGAATTGTCGAAAAATGTGCCATCTCTCTGATAGTTATGGTGTGTACCATGTATATGCAGGCAGCGTCGATTAATCAACGTAAGATGAAACCTAGAATGAGGATAAATAAGATGAAAAAAATAAGATGGAATCTTTTAATTTATCCTAGATTC
>CAYHRT010000027.1:0-13654 GCA_964359085.1 uncultured Bdellovibrio sp.
TCGATCTCACGCTCTTCACGAGTGGTTCTGGTGTGGTGGCGAATTCGGGAATGTCGGCCATTGAAAAACTTTCTACCCTTTTCACTTCCGGTGCTGCCGGTTCTGGTTTTTATGCCGGACGCCTGCCAGCGGATGGACCAAATGCTGGCGGTCGGTATTCTCGCTATGCCAGCGTCCCACTTGGAAGGACAAATAGCGATGGGATCAAATTCGAAATTCCCAACCTCGACCTTTCAGCAGCAGGTCTAGGCAAGCTCAAATATCAATGGAAGACCATCAACGAAACGGCCCGCCTCACCTGCTGTGGCGGAGGTGCCATTCGCAAATTTGCCGACGCTACCCATGACTGGACAAAACGAGATCGCTTAACAATCCAGCCAGAAAACTTTCGCTGTTTAAACTATCGGACCGAACTGGCCTATGATGAAACTGTTGCCAATGATTTGACGTCTCTTCAGGCATGGCAAGATGACAACTTTCGCTACTGTCGCTTCCCCAACTCCACTAACCAAGATGCGGGTGCCGGTTGTATGCAACGAGAAATCCAAGGTTCGGACAGTGGTTTTGACATTTCTCTTCCCGCGAGCGCGAATTGGGCCGCCGAAGGTGTAGACGCTGATGGTTGGGTAACTCTGAATGTTTATCCAGAAAAGAATCCTCTCGGCAGTGGGCCGGGAGAAGGTCAACCAGGCTTGATACCATTGCCAGAGTGGCTGACTCCTGTCAGGCCCTTCGCACCATTAGCTTATGACTTCCCGGTTTTTGATGCTAAAAGCTATACCCTGAATATGAGACTTACTCCGTGGTACAATGGGTTTATGCACACGGCTTATGGCTTCGGCATAGTTATTCCTAGCTATATGGGAACTTGGGCCAGCGGCAACATCCAAGTTCTTGGCATTATGTATAGGGGCGATCAGGGTGAAGAATTTCATCCTTCTGCTGCTCCTCCACAAGCCGCCTCGCCAGTAACCGTCATAGAAAATGGAACCTGCGGCCCCACCACTGATCCCCACAACTCAGTTCATAATACATGGTGCCATTTTTCTGACCAAGGCCATGATGTCCTTGTTATCCGTCCTCGCCATGATAATGATGGGGAGGGATGTATTAATGCAACTGATGCCGATGATGCTGCCCCATGTGATTTAATCGCCGGGGTGAGATTGCGCTATAAGGCCGCAGGTCACCCTGGCTTTAGAAACAAAACAGGCGGAGTAGTTGACCCGACAAGTGAGGGCATGGTGGCCGGCAATAGTAACTATTATCTTTCCAAGCTAGGCCGCCTGGAACTCTTAGGCATCCCCCAAATTTTTTATGAGCCTCTCCGCTGCACTGCCGCTTGGAATAAGATTGTCCCAGGCATGTTCGCTTCTGCAGCTGGACCTATTGAGACGATGACGGCCTTCTCCGCCGTCAGCAAGTCTTATCCTGCCAGTCAAGAGACTCACCAAATTTATCATTCAGACCTAGCTGCTGGCGATATCAAAGGCAGCGATAATCAGATCGTCTTCAAAAACCAAGTCTCCCTCCCCGACATTTTTTCTGAACAAGATTTTTTATGTTGTAAAAAACTAGGTGAAAAAACCCTTGATCAAGGATTGTGCTGCTCAGGTTATGCTGTTACTGCCGCCGCCGCACCGGCCTGCCAGCCTGCACTCCCGGCCGGCACCTTGGAATGCCTGCTTCCTCACGGAACCGATATCAATGTCTATTTCAATCGTTACGTGAGCACCGAAGGAATTGGAACTGGCGCTCCCGGTGGGGGATTTGAAGACACCGACTTTATCCCTGAAACTGGTGAGATTGCCTGGAACGAAAAGAGCTATGACAAACTGAAGGCCTTGGGTGATGCCTACTGTGTTGACAAGAGCGTTCGCGATGGTGCCGCCTTTGGAAATTATCTTGGAGAACCCAATAATCTCGAGTTCACAAATGGCTCAGGGCTGGACTCAAGTTCACCTTTACTCAATCGCCGCTTCTCCATTGTGGATGGCCCCAAAGACGGGCCGAGTGCTGTGCCTGGAGACACAAAATCGGGCTATGCCTACTTTTCCGCAGGTTATCGCTGGAATCACCACCTCTACTGTGGAGCACCATAGGTACCTAAGAACATCCCGTCGTGCCACCACAGGAATCACACTTTAAACATGAGCCGTTACGCAAGAGCGTCCATGCGCCACAGTCATTACAAGGATCGCCCTCATACCCTTTGAGTTTGGCACTTTGGCGCTTTTTCTGCTCCGACATCATTTTGGAATTGGACTCCCGGGTAAAAACCTTCTGCGTTGCCACCGAGGTGGCACCATCGGGGTGATGTTCAACCTCACCCTCCATAATTTCCAAAAGCGGGTTTTCTTCCTTGTTTTCATCATGAATCGAACCTGGATTCAAATCTTCTGGTGCTACATGCACCAGATCTGTTCGGCCTAAATATTTGAGCGCCAAATCACGGAAGATGTAGTCGATCACCGAAGTAGACATCTTAATATTGTCATGGCCCTGGACCACCCCATTGGGTTCAAATCGGGTGAAGGTAAAGGCATCCACAAATTCTTCTAGCGGGACGCCGTATTGCAATCCCAAAGAGATGGCAATGGAGAAACAGTTCATAAGTGAACGGAAGGCCGCGCCCTCCTTATGCATATCAATGAAGATTTCTCCAAGCGTATTATCGGTATAATCACCGGTTCGTAAGTACACTTTGTGGCCGCCAATGGAGGCCTTCTGAGTATAGCCAGTGCGCCTATTGGGAAGCGTCTTGCGCTTGGAAACTTCGCGATAAATAATCTTCTCCACCATAATCTCGGCAATCTTTTCAATTTTGACAACCGTCGGTGTCTCATCAAAATCCATCAGCGCCAAATCTTCGAAGGCCGAAGCATTCAAAGGCTGGGAGAGCTTGCTTCCATCCCGATAGAGAGCGTTGGCCTTGGTCATCAGTTTCCAAGACAACATGTAAGCATCGCCCACGTCCTTGAGTGTGGCGTTGTTGGGCATGTTAATGGTTTTTGAAATGGCCCCAGAAATATAGGGTTGAACCGCGGCCATCATACGAATGTGGCCCTCAACCCCAATACTCCTTGTGCCATAGCGGCCACACTTACTGGCGCAATCAAAGACGGGAAGATGAGCGGCCTGCAGGCCAGGGGCCCCTTCCAACGTCATGGTTCCACAAATATAGTCATTGGCGGCGGTAATCTCTGCTTCCTGAAAACCCAAGCGATTTAAGATGGATAAATCCGGCGCATTGATCTGTTCTTCGGTCAATCCCAATTTATTTTTCAAGAAATCATCACCGAAATGATAGCGTGAGAAAGCAAAATTAATGTCAAAGGCCGAATGAAGAGAACTCTCAATGGCCGTAATGATTTTCTGATCCACCCCTTTTTTCTTGAGAGACTCGGGATTAATGTGGGGACAGCCCTTCAAGGTGGCACGCCCAACGGCATAACGTTCCATGGCCGACACCGCATCATCACTGTAGCCCAAGGCCTTGAGTGCGCGAGGCACAGATTGGTTGATAATTTTAAAGTATCCCCCGCCGGCCAATTTCTTAAACTTGACTAAGGCAAAATCGGGTTCAATTCCTGTGGTATCACAATCCATCACCAAACCGATCGTCCCGGTAGGAGCAATGCAAGTAACCTGAGCATTCCTAAAACCATGTTTTTCCCCAAGCGCCAAAGCTTGATCCCAGGCCTCGACGGCCGCTGTCTGAAGATATGACTCCGTGACTTCAAGGTTTAAAGGAACAGGACAAACCGATAACCCCTCGTACCCATCGACTTCGCCACGGGCGGCGCGACGATGATTGCGAATAACTTTCAACATGGACGCACTATTTTTTTCGAATCCCTCAAAGACCCCGAGTTCTTGCGCCATCAAGGCGGATACCTTGTAGGCCGTTCCACCCATAATGGCACAGAGGGCCGCTGCAATATTACGCCCTCTCTCTGAATCATAGGGAATCCCCATGATCATGAGCATGGCCCCGATATTGGCATTCCCAAGACCCAAGGTCCGGAAGCGGTAAGAAAGTTCGGCAATCTCCTTTGAAGGAAATTGCGCCATCAAAACAGAAATTTCCAAAACGATGGTCCAGAGACTACAGGCGTGGACATATTTTTCCACATCAAACAGTCCCGTCACCGGATCAAGAAATTTGACTAAATTAAGCGAAGCCAGATTACAGGCAGTGTTATCCAAAAACATGTATTCCGAACAGGGATTGCTGGCGTTGATTCGGCCATCCTCGGGGCAGGTATGCCATTCATTAATAGTGGAATCAAACTGCACTCCGGGATCGGCACAGTTCCACGCCGCCGAAGTTATTTGCTCCCATAAATCTCGTGCTTTCACCTTCTTTATTACACGCCCATCCGTCCGTGCCTTGAGTTCCCACATCCCATCCTTCTCCAAGGCCTTAAAAAAAGTATTAGGGATGCGTAGCGAGTTGTTGGAATTTTGCCCTGAAACGGTCTCATAAGCTTCACTATTCCAATCAACGTTATATTCCTCGAAATCCAGCGTGCTGTGCCCTTGACGGGCCAACTCGATCACACGGACAACATAATTTATAGGAACAGAATCGCGATTGGCCTTGGAGATGGCTTCCCGCAAGGCCAGATTTGTTTTAGGAGAAAAACGCTCCTCACCTGTTCCTGTTGCAAGAGCATCCAAAACGGCTTGCAGATGCTTGCGACAAATTTTTGAACCGGCCACTAAGGCCGCAACCTTACGTTCTTCCTTAACTTTCCAATTAATAAAATCTTCCACATCGGGGTGGTCGAGATCGAGACAGGCCATCTTGGCGGCCCGCCGAGTGGTACCTCCGGATTTAATCGCGCCAGCGGCCCGATCCCCAATCTTAAGAAACGACATGAGACCAGAAGAAGCCCCTCCCCCCGATAACTTTTCATCTTTGCCACGGATATTGGAAAAATTGGTCCCTGTGCCAGATCCATATTTGAACAATCGAGCTTCTCGCGACCATAGATCCATGATGCCGCCATCATTCACCAAATCATCATTAATAGATTGGATGAAACAGGCGTGGGGCTGAGGCCGTTCATAGGCGGAAGACGACTTACTTAACTTACGCGTTTTGGGATCAACAAAATAATGTCCTTGGGGTTTTCCCGAAATTCCATAACTGGAAAAAAGTCCGGTATTAAACCATTGGGGAGAATTGGGAGCGACCATCTGATTGGCCAACATAAATTCAAGTTCCGCTTGAAAGGCGTCGGCATCGACTTTGCTTGAAAAATATTTATACCCTTCGCCCCAAGATCTCCAACAATGAGCGAGTCGCTCAAAAACTTGTCGTGCATCCGTTTCTGAACCTAAAAGAGCTTTTCCATTCGGGCCGTTAATCACATGCCCATGAGTATCCTTTTGCGGAACACCGGATTTTCTAAAATATTTTTGGGCCAAAATATCTGAGGCCACAGCTGACCAAGACTTAGGAACATTAACTTCCATCGCATTGGCGCCTTTCCCGTCAACGTGCTTGATCTGACTGACACGTTTTTCAAATTCCATTCCTCGGTACGGCGAAACACCCTTCTTGGTGAATATACGTTTGATTCTCATCGGCCCTCCTTCTCCAAAGCGATGAATGATGATGTGTGATTCTTTGATTAAAAGCGGAGAGTGGTATTCTTGTCAAAAGGAAAACACAACATATTGTATATTCCGATCATTAGTTCATTTTTTTGACACTATATCTAGGCTTGCACAGCAATACACAACATGCATTCAACTGCAACTAAAAAAGCTGAGGAAGATATTTTTTGGCCGTCATGGCCAATCAATGTTATTTTTGATTTTTGTCAAATCTGGGTATTTCTTATGGGCCAGGGTACTTTGAAAATGTTTTTTTTGTCCAGCAAGTTTCTTCTGACATTTTATATCCTGATTTGCTTTAACCCAAGCTTTGCCCAAGACAATGAAAAATCTTTCCAACCCCACATGCTCCTGCACTCTATTCAAGGATGCCCACCTAACAGTATGTGTAATGAAGAGATGGGCAAACGAAAGCAAGAATGGCTAAATCTGGTAAAACAGGTCCGAGATAAAAAGCAGGGCCTGATGGCCCTGGAGGAATTCCGGAAAAAACAAGGAATACCCTTTAATGTATGGCTTAAAGGTGACTTGCAACCCAAGGATGATGCCAGTACACCTCCTGCAGACCTCGGCAAACTGAGAGTCTCCGAAATGGGTGCTGTGGCCTATTGGGATTCTCCTTGCGAATTTCACCGTAAACAAGAGCAACCCACCCACACCGCCCAAATTTTCTTACCGGGCCCAACTGCGAAAAACTTAGCAGCCGTGACACGAATTTCTAAGGCGAGTATCCAGTTTCAAAAGGCCTATCTTTTTGAGCAAAATGGAGAGAAACCTCCTCGTGAATTTATTGTTCCCCGCGATGAATTTCCTCTTTATATTATGCCTCAAAAGTTAGTCTTTGTTCTCGAAGAGGAGGCCCTCTTTTACCATTTATCGATTGATCATTTAGGTGAGACACACATTACAGAACCAGGAACCAAAAATTCCAATCCACCAGGTGAAAGCGTGACTTGCCCTGATTACGCTCTCCGCCCTTTGGCCAAAGTTTTGAACCAAGACAAGACGATCTACCAAGTGGCCCAGTGTCGACAATATGTGCATCTTGGCCATCAATATATCCTCCTTATTCCCAGCGGTTGTTATTAAAAGAAATCCCGAACTCAGGTTAAGTTAGATTTCTTCGCTTGACATGCATCAAACGGCCCGAAACAATAATTCACCTTTGTCTTTATCTTTGATCAAGGAAGGTTATGTTCAAAATATTTTTTATTACTGGCGCACTCCTCTTATGCTTGGCCATGCCAGAAAAATCTTATGCCGTTTATACCCACGAAGGGTATTTCATTCATGACCCCCAAGGTATGTATCTTAAGGAGTTTAGACGCAACCCCGATCTCACTATTGATCACCGTTCATCCTTAGGCTATGAGTTGTATGGGCCACTGGGTCTCGGAGATTATCTGAAGAAACGCAAAATTCCCTTCAGCACGTTGCTCGATATTCCGGCACAAAATGACAATGATTATGACTATAAGGAGGCGCAGGAGCGCCGAGCTATGTGTGTCCCTAAGGACACTCCCGGAGCACGATGCGGAGGGAAGGACGCAGAACTCTCGGACTATCCCACTTCGGCCCAAATTACCCAGCAATTAAAAGAGATTGTGCAGGCCAACTCTGCCATTATGAAGCTTATCAGCCTTGGGAAATCACATGAAGGTAAGGATCTTTGGATTGTGAAAGTTTCTGATAATCCAACTCTGGACGAAAGAGAGCCGGAATTTAAATATGTCGCCAATATGCACGGCAATGAAATTGTCGGCCGCGAACTCATGGTGAGGCTCCTTCAAGACCTTGGCCAAGGCTACCAACAGCAAGATTCTTTTATTCGCCATCTTGTTGATGATACAGAAATTTATATTATGCCATCCATGAATCCCGACGGTGCCGACAAACATCAAAGAGGCAACTCACTTTATGTCGATTTGAATCGTAATTTTCCCGATTTTACTACGGATGATCGCACCAATACTCAGGCCGGTCGGCAGCCGGAAACTCAGGCCCTCATGCGTTTGGCGGCCGAACATTTCTTCGCTCTCTCGGCCAATTTTCACGGAGGTGCAGTGGTGTTTAACTATGCCTGGGATACCACTCCAGAGCAGCACCCCTTTGATGCATTTATTCAAGAAATGGGGCTGGAATATGCCAATTTAGTGGCAGAAATGCGAGATTCGCATGAATTCCCACGTGGTATCACAAATGGCTATGCCTGGTATGAGGTTGATGGAGGAATGCAGGATTGGAGTTATTATTGGCATGGCGACCTTCAATCCACCATTGAACTCTCGGATGACAAATGGCCACCCTATGAGCAGGTAGATCATTATTACCAAGCTCATAAGGTCTCTTTACTCAATCTCATCCAAAGAGTCCACCAAGGTGTTGGAGTGTCTTTTCCCCAACCCACAATCAAGGGTCAATACACTTTTGAAAATCTTGATGATGGTAAAATTGCAGGTCCATTTCCTTTTGACAGAGGAGAATTTTACAAGGTTTTACCTGATGGAAAATATCGTCTAATGATCACGGCCCAAGGACGATCGTTGGAACCTATTGAAGTTACCATAAATTACCAACGGCTCTCGAAGGGCACCTATCTCCCAATGCGGTAGTAATTTCCTATCCTCTTAAAAGCGCCTTGCTTATTATGGCCCCCAATTCATGAACCGATAGGTTGATATCAGACTCCGCATGCACTGCGCTTCGGTACACTGCATGTCCTGAGCATCATCGACGAAGGGGATTGGTATGTTCAAAATCATCACTCGATACTCATTATTTTTTATCCTTATCCTCACTGGCTGTGGGACATACCAACCAGAGAGCATCGAATCTAAAATGTCGCATTACAATTCACAGGAACAGAAAACCAATCAGGTTCCAAATCTGTCCGTCAACTTTGATGGACGCCCCAATGAAGCTCAAGCAAATACTTCCGATGAAAATAAGCATAAAGGAAAAAAACGTTCTCCCTCTTCACTCCCTGGAGCAAATACAAATGATAAAAATGGGCAAGATGAGATGACTGAACTCACCAACTTCAGTAATAAAAAACTGTATTTCTTGGCCCTTTTTGATCAGTATAATAATTTAAGCCGCTTTACCCCTTCGACCACCGCCAAAATCAAAAGCTGCCCCAATTTCCATTCAGGAATTATGGAGCAACTTGGCGATTACCCAGATCCCAACTATTTTAAATCACCCCTGCAAGCTCAAGAATATCAAGGGACCAATGTCACTCATGTAGGACTCCAGCTTCCCATGCAAAAAAATGATTTCCATCCAACCGCAAGTGAAGTTTTTGCATCAAAACCGGGACAAAATCTCTATGATCTGCAAGTAAAGGCCCTCGATATCCATCTCAGTAAAATGTATGACGAGTTGGAGGAACTTTGCCAATATGGAACCAGCGATAACTACTATATTTTTGAAAATCTCACAACGTACATCCAGACTCAGAAACTTAGTCCGAACAATGAAAATTTTAAAATTCTCATGCGTACCACGTTGTTCACTAATCAGGTCTTGAGCAATACCTTTGCCCGTCTAAGTGAAAGGCCGGCGATCGCTCCTGCTAACGACGGCACTCAGCACATCCTGTACGTAGGCCGACAACCGGCTGCGCGGCAATTTACAAGGTCTTATTTTGATAGTGTGGTAAAAAGATTAAACGTTGAGTGGGCCAGCAATATTATACCAAGCCCGTAAATTAACTGTGGGTTTGGTATTATTGAACCAGTCCAGCTCCAGGCCAATTGAAGGCATACAGACGATTTCTTGAGGACAACACTAAAAGGTAATCACCTTTAACTTCCATTTCACCAAAAACAGCTGAATAGGCATGGCCGAACTGATGAGTTTTGAGAACCTTCTTGAGATCCCTATCAATTAAGTATATTTGTCCTTTCACATCGCTCGCTACAACATGGCCCTTCCAAATTTTCAAGGAACTCAAGGACGTTTCACAAATCTTGATCTTCTGAATTTCCTTCCAGGAAGAATCAAATTTTACAATCTGACCGTCAGTCGTGGGAACCAAAATCCCACCATTATCCTTTAATGGCGCATGCGCAAGCCCGTAGTCAAAAGTCCTCAAGATTTGTCCTGCACTGGGATTGAGGAGATAAAGCTGGCCAGATTTTGGACCAATTAACAAAGAATCATTGACGATCAAAGCCTCTGCATCAACATCAACAAACTTAGAAGCAGTGGTGAGCTTGCGTTCCCAAACAGCACTCCCTTCATTGAGATCAAGGGCAACGATGTTCCCATCGGCCATCCCAACAAAAACACGCTTGCCGTGGACAATGGGTCTCGAAACACCTTGCAGAGTATTCAGATATGGAACCGAGCGTTGATAGGCCCAGAGGATTTTTCCGGTACGCGCATCCAGACACACAATTTTATGGTTCCGAAGATGAAACAACGCTCGTCCGCTATGAATCGTCGCAGGGGATTCAATCGAGGCCCCCAAATCCACCTCGTAGCGCAACTCGCCTGTGGCCCAGCCCCGGGCAAAAACACGTCCCTCTGTCGTTCCATAGATCACGAGATCATCCATCACCTGAGGGGCACCATGAAATGTCCCTTTATCCTGAATCCGCCACACCAAACGCCCATTTTTTAACTCAAAGGCCTCCATCACTCCGGTATTCTGTCCCACAAAAACCATATCTTGATGGATCAAGGGAGAATTCAGGGCAATTGGCAGATTACCCGACTCGTAGAGCGGGTCTTGGTTTTTAATCCAGGCAATTTTGGAAAAAGGATCGCTAATCACCATCTTCTCACGAGGAGCAAAATAGGCCTGCATGGGCGCTGGAGTATAAGCACACGAACAGAAGAGCAAGAAGGGCAACCACAGAACTAGAGAACGAATCACAATACACCACCTAAGCGTCATATATTACTATTTAACAGGTTATTTAATACCCGCAAGATAGAGGCGTGCGACTTGCGCCAAGTCGGGATCGCCGCCGCTATCAATGACATACTGGAGGCTTGTTTTAGCCTTTTCTAAATTATTGGTCTTAAAATATAAGCGTCCCAAATCAAAATAAACCCTCAACTCATAAACCTTATAAGGTAAAGTCTGTAATTCTTCCAAGACACTCACGGCCGCCGGCAAATCTCCCTGGTCTTCGTAGAGTACAGCAAGACGGACTAGCAAAAAATAACGTTGAAAAAAAGCATCCCTAGGAATATTCAATCTCAAAGCACTGAGCAAGCTAATAGCTTCAGCTTTCATCGATTTCTTGGCCAATAAGTCTGAAGACGCGATGAGAACCGCCACGGACCCTTCAAAAAAAGTGACCTTTTTTTGAAGATCAGTCAAATTTTTAAGAAAATCCTCTGGATTCATTTTGCCATCTTTAAAATTCTTTAAACTGTTTTCCTCAAACTGAAATACCGCACTGGCGTACTCTTTGGTCTTCTCTCCTTGGTAATGAAGATAGCTTCCTACCCCAATTAGAACTGCGATCAGGCCCAAGATGCCAAACAACAACGGCATCTTGTGTTTACTGATAAAACCCCCCAGGTCGGTGCGCGATAAAACATCATTAATCGAAGTTGATTTTACCTGGGAAGTTGGGGTTGAATCCGAATTGGTCATTGACCTGGTTGTCATAAATCATCCTTTTTCGTTAAGATGTACTAAGATAGAGAAGAAAAACTAAAAATGAGTTTAAAAATTCACCTAACACTTGTCAAAAAGACAGATATTATCTCCTCAACAAAAGGTTGGCCTCCCATGATTTCAAAGATTACAAAAATTACAAAGATTACAAAGAAAACGACAGATTCTAGCTTGAGTTGGCAATGTTTTGCAATGCTTGACTCCCTGCCTGTTAGGATATTTTTTGTCTCCTTTCTCTTGGTCCTTCTCTTGAGTACCGCTTCGACGAGTGAAGCACGGGAAAATGTAGGCCGCATGGGAATTGGTACAAGCAATCAAATCGCCACAGATCTACCGGCCCTCTCCTTTAAAATTTTAAATGACCCGACTTTCGCCATCGGCGGTCTGCTAGGGGTGTCAACCAGCAATATGGGAGGCGGACATGCTGCTGGTCTCAAAATTTACAAGATCATCTATGATGAACCACAACTCCAATTTTTTGTGTCTGGTATGGGTGCCCTGTTGAAACGTAAGACTCCCGGCAATGATGGTAGCGGTTTCCAACTCGATTTCACGCTTGGCTCAGAATTTTCTTTTCAAGGTCTGGAAAGTCTCGGTTTTAGCTTTGAGTTTGGCGTGAGTATGAATAAGATAGATGAACTCGTCATTGAAACTGTGGGATATCATTTTATAACTGCGGCCATACACTTTTATCTCTAATGGCCACAGGAGGCCGCGGGAATTTGCATGAAAGGACTTAGGCATTTTTTCGGGTATTTTTTCGGGTGTCTTTTTGAAGACTCTTTTTACCGATTCCTTCTTATAGGTCTCATTCTTCCACATTCTATAGTCGGATATTCCCAAACAGGTCCCGATGTTCAAGATGACGATCTAGATGGGGGAAATGATATTTTTAGCGATTTTAATGAGGATATCTTAGGGGCCCATATGGCCGAAGATGAACGCTTTTATCGCTACGGCCGTTTTTTTTCCTTTGCCATTTCACTGGGACTCACCTCATTTGATGGCAATCGTGGTGCAGCCTATGAAAATGAGCCCCCTTCATATGGCATAGGAGTCTATTGGTTTAATGACTTCCAAACCTCCTTTGGGCTCGGGCTAGAATACAGCAAACATTCTATGTTTATCGGAGAGCCGGTCAACAACTTCCAAACAAACCCCCCCGGCTTTATCACCATTAGCGCTTTGAGGGTTTTTCTAGCCTATCGTTATTATCTTGATACGGCCAATCTTGGAACTGCCATCACCTATTCCAACCCCTACTTCGCAGGTCGCATGGAATACTGGTACTTATCCAACAAATACCAAGACCAAAGTGAACTCCCCGATGATTCAGGTGGCGGTTTGGGATTTTCCGCGGGGTTCGGCCTGGAATTCCCCATAAAATTGAGAGAATCCTACATCGGAGTTGAATTGCTTTATCATACAGTCAATTTTTATGACAAATATACTCAGAAATTTGCCCCCATTAATGACAACGGCTATGGTTATGAGGATCTAACCGGAAATGTTTACTCCACCATGATCAGTTATGTCATGAGCTGGTAGGCTTGGCCCTTTTTGGCGGACTTCCCGCATTTTCTTCGATAAATATGTGCTGGCACGAAAGACAAGATGCACAGGCGTATTTCGTAAACGAAACATCTCACGCAGCCCATTCTTTAAATAACGCTTATACTGCTCAGGAATTCCTCTCGATCGATTAACGAAAAGCAGAATTGTTGGTGGGTCGCCCTTAACCATGGTGGCATATTTAATCTTGAGTTCTGCCTTACCCTTCAAATGGGCCGGGTGCCTATCGCTCAATTCCAAGAAAGCACGATTTAATTCACCGGTTGGAATTTTAACCTTACGACTCAAAAAAGTCCGTACCAAGGACTGTCTCAAACGACCTAGACCGCGATTATGCAGGGCCGTAAGTGGAACGACATCACAGTAGCTAATCCATGGAATGGTACAAGTCAGCGTTTCTAAATATTCTCGCCTCTCCTTGGCATCACGATATTTTTTCAGCACCAGATCAAATTTATTGAGTCCCAGAATAACTGACTTGCCTTTTTCCAAACTGAGCGCGATCAAATGACGATCCTGGTGTGAAAACCCCTTGGAAGTATCTATCAAGTAAACGACCACATCACATTCTGTAATACAACGGAGCGCTCGAAAGACACTCTGTTCTTCAATTTTCTCATCAATATTGGCCTTCTGCCGAATCCCGGCAGTATCTACGAGATGAACAGAACGCCAATAGGTTTGAATATTCTCCCCCTCTCTCTCAACCGCAGTGGATTCATCCATGGCAGGGTTGTCAAAAAGAGTTTTATAGAGTTCTTCAACACGGGCGGGAGATACGGTCGGACATTCTTCTGCACAGTCATTATCGTCATC
>CAYHRT010000027.1:13754-24837 GCA_964359085.1 uncultured Bdellovibrio sp.
GCCCCCTCAATTTTCCTATAGATGTCAGGATTATTCTGGCGAAACATCTCATACTCTTGAAAAAGCAAATTCATGCCATAGGTCTGCTTCCCCTCTTCCAGCAGTGCCGCTTTCTCTCCAAAAAATAAATCAAAATAGGCCTCAATCGGATCAACTGTGGTCCCAGCGATGTCACTGACCAATGCCCGCTTCATACCCACCAGAGCATTGAGCAAGGTCGACTTCCCGGCATTGGGTAGTCCCACGATGGCCACGCGGCCAACGACTTGTTCCCGCGGCGTAATACCTTTCTCAAGCTCTGTCGATTTATCTCGACTCTCGAAAAATTTCAATCCCTCGCGCTGAAGTTCTTCACGTAAGTTCTGGAGCCCACGCCCATGGGCCGCCGAGACTTTAAACAGACACTCTTCTTTAATACCCAATTTGTAAAAATCATAAATACTTGGCTCAAGATTATCGTGATCATATTTATTGACCACAAGCCAGAATTTCTTTTTTTGTTCTCTCAGATAACGCACAATCATTTCATCATAAGGTAAAAGCCCTTCACGGATATCCACTATCAAAAGCACCATGTCCGATTCACGAATGGCTTCTTCCCCTTGCTCAACCATGGCCTTAAAAAAGACTTGGGCCTTGTCGGCATGATCAACCGTTTCGCGCTTCATCGCTGGATAAAAGCCCCCGGTATCTACTAAAATGCAGTCAATTTTCGTGGCCAGGCCAAGCTCATCCAAGGATAAAAAATCATAGTGCCTATCGCGAGTCACTCCAGGCATATCGTAAGTAATGGCCTTTTGTCCTTTTCCCAAGAGACTATTAAAAATGGAACTCTTGCCAACATTAGGTCGTCCGATTAAGGAAACAACATAAGCACGATTAAGTGCGTCCTTCGGGGTATCGATATTCATGGTTTTGCCTCACTACTCGGACCGGCCTGTCTCCAAACACGAGCACTATCTTGGGCACGCGGTAAACCAATTTCTTCCAGGATAAAATTATTTTTAAACCATTTTGGTGTTACTTTGACGTGAAGATTTAAATGCACCTGTCCGCCCACCATCGCTTCAATTTTTTGTCGGGCACGAGTACCAATCGTTTTAATCATCCCACCACCAGAGCCTATGACGATGGCCCGCTGACTGGGACGATTGACGTGAATTGAAGCCGAGATCATGGACGACATTTTACTTTTTCTGCCATCGTCGTCTCGGCCGCGTAAATCTTTATATTCATCAATCGTCACGGCAAGTTCATACGGCAATTCTTCTTTCAAAAGCAAGAAAGCTTGCTCACGAATAAACTCAGTGACAAAAAAACGTTCACTCTTGTTAGAGATTTCACCTTCCTCGTATCGATGGGGGGAATTGGGTGCCTGATCACAAATAGCTCCCAGCACCTCACCCACATTGGTACCCTCTGTAGCACTAATAAAGAAAAAACGTTCAAGAGTTGGGATGATGGTTTTGGCCTTGTCAAAAACCATCGTCAACGGCAATTCATCGGCACGAGAGAGCAGATCGGCCTTAGTAAAGACTAACCAGGTTTTACCAAGTCCTCCGTGAAATAAATCAGCAAATTCAGTAATTTGTTTTAATACTTCTCCCGTTAAGTCGATCAATAATAAGTTCAGATCAACACTCTCGGCCCCGTCTCGGGCCTGCTGATTCATGCGCTTATTAATTTCATGTCCGGAGCGATGGAGCCCTGGGGTATCCACAAAAATAATTTCCGTCCGGTCCACATTGACCACGCAATGAAAATTATTACGGGTTGTCTGCGGTCTATCTGAGACGATACTCAAATCAGTTCCCATTAAAGAATTAATGAGCGTGCTTTTACCCACATTGGGCGCACCGACAACCGCGACAGTGATTGACTTATTCTTAGGATGTTGATGCTCAAATAACATAAATTCCCCTCTTCACTTTATTCATTCAAAATAACTAACTTTGAAATAACGTTAATAGCGCCTGCCTGGCTGCGTTTTGCTCGGCTTCTTTCTTACTCAACCCTTGCCCCTGCCCTACCACTTGTCCGCTTACGATCAAGTCACAAACAACCGCATGATTATTTGTACGACATTCATAAGTCGGGAGCGTTTTGTAAACGGTAAGACATTTCTCTTGCAAGCGAGATTTCGGATCAAACTCACTAAAAGTCGCACTATCTAAATAGTCTTTCTGATAGACTGAGACATACACCTCAGTAAATTTTACAAAAACTGTTTTAGCGGCAAGCAAACCTGCGTCCAGAAAGGCCGCTCCCAAAATTGCTTCCACACTATCGGCGATAGCGCTCACCAACCCCTTTTGAAGATGGTGGATCGTTCCCAATTGAGTAAAAGTTCCCTTCCCAAAAATAATGAAGTCTTCTAGATGCATCCCCAGGCCGAGCTTGGCCACCATTTCCTGCCCGGCCAAATGGGCACGCCTCTTCGACAACTCACCTTCGGAACTATCTGGAGACTCAAGAAAAAGTTTCTCGGCCAAAAGAAGACTCAACACACTATCGCCCAAAAATTCCTGACGTTGATAGTTAATTTTCTGAAACAGCACCGATTCATTGCCTAAAGAAGGATGGATCAAAGCGGCCAACAGGAGATGTTTATCCTGAAAAGCATGGCCTATTTTTTCTTCTAATTCGGCCACTTGGGGGAAAGAAATAAAGAGTTTTACAACATCATCCAGGGATGTGCCGTTGCAGAAATGATAATGGAAAAGGTCATGCAATTTCTGCATTTTAATTTCCACGCCCCAACACTGAAGAGAGGCATTAAAGGTCGTCTACTAGTTATCCAACTTCTATTCAATTTTGTTGGCCATCATGATCATGGCCCAATAATCACGCACCATATCATCGCAATTTTAGAAAGGCAAACGCTCTTTTTTCATGACTTTCTAAAGATGAATCGATTGTTAAAATACCCAAGCAAAGGTAATCTTTCTTGATATTTACCAATCCTAAAGGTTAGAAAAAGGATCAGAAATAATATGATCGGTCCGGACTTAGATACAGATGCCCCAGGCCCTCAATCAGGCCAGCATCGTGGCATAAATGCACTAAATTTTCATCTCTTTAAAGAAGAGTTTCTAAACGAACTGGGACGCAAAGATCGCAGCAAAAATACCCTGAAAAACTATCGAACCGATTTAGATTGTTTTAGCGAATATTTAGAAAAACACTGTGGCCACCCAGGCCTCCTAGGTTTTGACCTAGGTGCCATATTAGAATATGGCAAATTTTTGCAGAAAAAATATACCTCAGACAATTCTCGCCGCCGTCGAGTCCAGACCCTGCGTATTTTCTTCGACTCACTTGTTAAACAGGGAATCTTTCCAGATAATCCCGTGAGAAAGATTCCAACCTCCCCGAAATTTCTCGATATTCCAAGACCTGCATCTTTCAGTGAAATAAAAACACTCTGGCATTGTCTGCTAGAAGAAGCCACCAGCACCAATCCAATGTCGGCGCTCCTGGCAAAGCGTAATCAAGTCATCTTTCTTCTTATCTATGGTGCTGGCCTCAAAGTGAGTGATATAGCAGAAATGCAGCAGCAGGATTTAATTCTTAGCGGGCATGAAATCCGTGTGTTAGTGAAACCATGGAGACGCGATCCTTATTCTGTGCCTCTGCCGATAAGTTTTAAACCTATTTATGAGAATTATTTAAAGGCGCTGGTGCCTATGAAGTCGATCTCTCAAGTCGACTTTTCTTACCTGCTCTTTAATGCTAACCCCTATAAGATCTTACGCGGTGGACTTTCCCCCCGAGGCCTGGAAATTGTGATGGAAGAATATCGTTCTCGGCTGCTTATTGAGATGACTCCAAAATCCTTGCGCCAGGCCACTGTCATGAAATGGATTAATCAGGGGTTCTCCGATTCGCTGATCAAGGAATGGTTGGGTGTGGCACCTTCGTATGATCTAGCTCAGTATAAGCTGCGTGCTCCTCAGTTCTGCTATGATGACGATACTTTATTTGACATCTATTCCGAATACGTCTCACAATGACTCAATGACCACCAGGCACTCTTTCAAAGAGCGTTTACAAACTTATTTCAAAAAAAAAGATGTTCGTAGGTTCCCTTATGACAGGCACTACTTCGAAGCCGAGTCTATCGAACTTCTTATCACGGATGATAATTTGCTGCCCAAAATTTTGCACCTCATTGAAAGTGCTCAATTTTCGATCATTATTCATGTCTATATTTTAGAAGAAGACACGGTTGGGAACACAATCATTTATGCTCTAGCGCGCCAAGCACAAAGGGGAGTTTCTGTCACATTGATGACCGATGCTGTCGGAACAAATATGTTTTCACCAGATCGGATAACCTTATGCCGGCAAAGTGGGATAGAGTGGGTGCAATTCAATCCTCCCCTTGATCATTCTTTTATCGAAGCAGGGCGCAGGGCCCATCATAAATTGCTTCTTTTTGACCATACAAAGCTTCTTATTGGGGGCTTCAATCTTGGCAACAACTATCTTGGAACCGTAGAAATTCTAGGAACACGAAGCCCCCACGGTCATCAATGGCATGATTTTGGAATCTATCTAGAATCTCACCAACTTTATGAAGTCGAGGCAGCGATCAATGAACTTCACCATTCACACATGATTGCTCCACTCTATAAATCTACAATTCCTCTTTTGAAACCTCCAACCGCTTATGCTTATAGGATTCTTTTTCAAGATGGACAAAAAGGCCTTCGGGATATTTCACAGAGCATCAACCAGGCACTCAAAAGTGCCACTGAAGAAATCCTCATCGTCGGGGCCTATTTTTTTCCGGATCAATATTTTTTGCACCTCCTGACACGGGCGAGAAAGCGCGGGGTCAAGGTCTTTCTTATTGTCAGTGGACAAAGTGATGTCCCCTGGACTAGATGGGCCTCCTTCCATTTTTTTAAAAAACTGTTAAAAAATGGATGCTATGTCTACGCCATTCACAACAATATTTTACACGGGAAGGCCCTGATGGTTGATCGAAAATGGCTCACCCTAGGTTCCTATAACTTTCACTTCACATCACAATTTTTTAATGTTGAGGCAAACATAGAAACAACGGATGAATCGGTATTGAAGAATTTCCATCTGCACTTTTTTGATACCGCTTTAAGCAAGTCCACCCCCATGGATTTAGCATTCCTCAGAAAACAAGAAAATTTCTTTTCAAAGATTCGGAATTTTTTGGCCTATCAATTTAGCATGATTCTCCATGCTTTTTATATGGCACACTCCAAGATCAATTTACCAGAATAGATAAAGATAATTTACTCGGCCTTCATGGCCTGAGGGCGCTTACCCACTGGAATACCGAGGTCGTGATCAAGATTCCAGCGGTCCGTGAGAAGTTCATGACGCTCGATACGATAATACTCAATATCCCTGTCCAATCGATCCATACGCATAACAAGTTCTTTTTGACTGATAATACTATCGCGCTTCTTGGCGGTAATGAATTCCATGGCCTTCTGTTTTTTTCTCTCTAGCTCAGCAATTTCCTGATCAAATTCGGCCGCGAGTTGCACTCTTTTTTGGTCAAAGGACCATACAAAATGATTGAGCTCGTTCATCTGCCGCAAAAAATCTCTTTTACGCTTAAGCAAAAGAACACGATAGATACTGGCATCTTTAACTCTGGCAGCAAGAATGGGGGCATGAAAATCGAGTTGAGCTCCTCTGCGAAAGTAATCATCCTTGCCCCAACATGGATAAAAATCTTTTACAAACATGACAAAATATCCTGATTCAATATCACGAAGATTCCCCACACAAGGCGTTTTGCTGCCTACCTGGCTGGCCACTTCAAATTCCACGGCATCGCCGGCCCTAAAAAATTTTACATTGCGATTTTCGGTGGCCACCTTAACCACATTGCCAGAGCTATCGCGATCACTCACTCGTCCGGGAAAACGCGAATAGTCTGTCTTATAATCGTAGAAAGAATCAACGTTCTTATAAAATTCTTCATCGGATGCCAGGGACCCGGCGCGCTCAACTGCTAACGCTCTTCCGCCAAAGATTCCCATTATTCCCATAGAGAGCAGCACAAACAAAATCATGACAAAATTACATTTCATTGACCCACCTAGAATGATTATAACAGAATTTATTAAGTTCTCATCCGAGGCTAGACGAATTCCATCCACTCACGTATAGATTGTTGGGCAATCCATTTCAACACAACGAGGTAGTTCATGATTTTTTTTCTGGATACAGGAATTGTTGAGGAAATTAGAACAGCTTCAGAATGGGGTATCGTTGACGGGGTCACTACCAATCCATCTCTCATCGCCAAAACGGGTCGTTCCCAAAGAGATGTCATTAAGGAAATCACTACAATTATTGATGGCCCAATATCGGCCGAAGTTCTTTCTATGGATGTAAAAGGAATGCTTCGCGAAGCAGAGGAACTGGCTTCAATTCACCCCAATGTCGTCATCAAATTACCGATGACAGAACAAGGGATTAGTGCCTGTAAAATCTTAGCTAGTCAAAAAATTAAGACCAATGTAACTCTTTGTTTTTCTCCTGTTCAAGCACTCTTAGCGGCCAAGGCCCAGGCCACTTATATCTCTCCCTTTGTAGGTCGATTAGATGATGTATCTCAGGATGGTATAGGGCTGGTTCGAGAAATTCGGGCCATCTTCGATAATTATGGATTTGAAACCCAAATTCTGGCGGCCTCGATTCGACATCCCATGCATGTGCGTGACTGCGCTTTAGCCGGTGCCGACGTGGGAACAATGCCCTTTTCGGTTATGAAATCACTCTATAGACACCCCCTAACCGACAAGGGTCTGACCCAGTTCCTCGAAGATTTTAATAAGTCAAAAAAATAAAAATTATTTACAGACAAAACTAGTCAAGTTTCTCTAAAATTATCCGACACGTGTAGTCGGATATGAGCAATAAAATATCACTACTGGTTCTTTGTACACTTCTCTGGTTTGGATTAGTTGGTTGTCGACAAGATTCCGCTCCCACAACTGTTCTCAAGACCCGTGCTTCCTATTCACCCTACGCCAATGGCCCAGAAATGCCCTTGCGATGGAACGATTCTTATTTAGAAAGCGGTCTTTCGCTTAAAATCGCCAGCGAAGTCGCAGGCGTTTTAGATTTTGGGGAAGGTGAAAATGCTTACACTGATGCCGCAGTTGAATGGAATAATGCTCTTCCTGGAAAGACCCTCTATGCTCTGCCTTTTCCCATTATTGCTAATCAACAGAAAGCTGAATTGAGTTCTTACTTCGATGATGAAATGGGGATTTATAAATCAGATAACTGGTATTCCGAGGTTGGCGCAGGAGCTTTAGCGATTACCCAATTTTTTGGCGTTCGCCGGTCAGCAGCAGGGGGGCAATATATTGAACTTCAGCATGCAGATATTATTTTAAATTACCGCGACTATTCCTTTAATGCAGACCCAGAAGATTTTACCTCCTATGATCTCCCTTCAGTCTTACTGCATGAGATGGGACATTTTGTGGGACTTCGCCACGAATATTCTACCTACGAATCCGTTATGCGGCCCTCGTTGGGTAGCTATGAAAGTGAAAGACAGCTCTACCCTATCGATATTCACAATCTAGAAGTCACATACAATATTAGTGTGCCTGCAGTTCAACAACTCTCCGCTGCCGATCCAGGCCCGAACACTGGGATTAGTGCCAGCGCAATCTCCTCCGATTCAGATCGACGGCCAGAAAATGAATTAGTTCAGGGACGTTTTGAGCTGAGGGCGAATGGCCAATGCGTTCATTTTATAAATGGACAACAAACCAGCGCACATCCTGTTACTACAGGAAAGTTTGCTGGTACCTTATTTGTCTTATTTAACCGAATCGACTACGGCCTTGAATCCATCTAGATCTGTGGCCGCCAATTCTGCTAACATTTTGCGATTTAACTCAATCCCTTTTGTCTTCAGCAAATTGACAAATTTAGAATAGCTTAAATCAAAGGTACGACAAGCTGCATTAATACGAATAATCCAAAGTTTCCGCATGTTACGCTTGAGTTGTTTTCGACCAAAATAGGCATAGTGAAGGGCCCTTACGACCGTTTGCACGGTATGACGCCATTTAGAACCACGATCGAAATGGTACCCTTTGGCACGTCTAAAAACTCTGTTCCTTCTTCTTCTGGCCTTAAAACCTCGCTTAGCACGTGGCATATCTTGCTCCTAGAAACGCCGGGGGGATAAAACCACTTATACGACCCGGTCAGTTTATAAATTTCAACAGTCCTTACTATGAATTAATTAACATTCTCTCAACTTGATACAAGTTGGCGCTATGAACATAGCCTGGCTTATGAGCACGTTTCTTCGCTTTCTTGGAGCGCCCCTCTAAAAGATGCCCTCCAAAGGCCTTCGTTCTCTTGATTTTGCCACTGCCAGTTTTACTAAAACGTTTAGTTGCGGCCCTTTTTGTTTTCATCTTTGGCATGGCACTTCTCCTTAAATAACGATAAAAGATCAAATTTGAACAGTTTCAATGAATTGACCGGAACTTATACAATACAAGAAATGGTCCGTAAATGGCCCTGAGGGATTAATAATATTAAAAATATGCTTCTGATATTATGAATTCGATGAACTCACTTCTTGTCCAGCTACAGTGGCCTTGCTGTCCTCATCCTTAACTGGGTTTTTCTTTTCGGGATGCTGTTTCTTTTCCACCCCCACCACATTTTCTTCAGACCGATGCTGTGACTGATCCTGATCAGGGTGCTTGCCTTTTACGCTCACCACCTTTTTATCAGGGCACATCATGGCAAAGACACGATTTCCCATAAATTTAGGCGATGATTCTAAAATACCCCCTAACTCTATAATCATATTAATAATTCGATTAAATTTTTCCATCCCAAGGTCTTTGTAAGCCATTTCACGACCCCGAAACTGCATAACTAATTTGATTTTGTCCCCATTGGCCAAAAACTTTTCAGCATGGCGAACCTTGGTCTCTATATCATGAATATCAATATTGGGACGAAATTGAATTTCCTTGAGTAAAACGACAACTTGCTTCTTCTTGGCTTCATTGATTTTTTTCTGAAGGGTATATTTATATTTGCCATAATCAATGGCCTTAACGACTGGTGGAACTGCATTGGGAGAAATCTCTATTAAATCTACCCCCAATCCTTCCGCGATCCTTCTGGCTTCATCCATGGAAACTATTCCATATGGATGTCCATCTTCACCGATTAAACGCACTTCAGGAACACGAATTTGATGATTGATTCTTGGGCCTTGTTCCTTTTTTCTCGGGCCGCCACCAAAACCAGTCTGCCCATCTTTTTCATGAAACTCTCTTATATAATACCCCCTGTGTTAATTCTTGCCCCTATAAAATTTAGGCCCAAGTCCGATTCTCGTCAATCCTACGGCAAGAAAAATACCAAATACCGAAGAAAAATACTGACAGAAGATACACCGAGTGCCGGCATCTGTCCAAGGGACATACGAAAATCTTACATTAAACCAAACGCAGAAATTATAAGGGGACTTGAAACTTCATATGCTGGGTCAATTGCAATTCGAGATCAAGCAAGAGTTGATCAAGCTTCGGCAAGTCTGTCACCATGTACGGTCCGCCCGTTTGAGTTAGAATTTTTTGGTTTTCCAAATATTTCAATGCGTTTCGGGCAACGGGATGAGAAAAACTTTCAGAAAATTTTATCACTCTTCCCAAAGCCATTTCAGTTTCAAAAACGTCACGACATTTTTTCAAATAAGCTTCAGTTTTGATACCTTGTTTTTCTTGTACATACATGGCCTTGACCGCTAAGGCCCCAATATAATAACCCTCCAAGAGATAATTCACGCATCGAGAAAACACGCCTATATCTTTTACCAGCAAGTAGAGATCCTTATGGCTGAGTTGAAGACAGTCCTCTAAGTCCTTAACCTCTCGACCAACAGAAGCAGAAATAATCGCCAAAGCATCCAAAAACAGCTCTTTAATCGTGGGGAGATAAAACTCATACTTTAGCTGGGCCCGCAATTTTAGAAAATGCTTACCCAAATCAGCTTTGGTTGTAAGACGACCAGTGAAAAGTCCAAGCCAGGCAGAGTTGATAATCCATGGGACCAAAAAATGATGCAAAATCATATTTTTAAAATAGAGCAATTCCATTCGAGTGTCTTTTTTAATGGAATAGAAGACATGCCCCTTACTTTGATTCCCAATAACCTCTATTTTATTATTCTTGATGAACATTTGAACAGCACGTTCAATCGTGGCATTCAACTTATCTGGTGCCAAGGATGCCGAAATCGGAAGGTTGAATTTGTGGCAATGTTCAGAAATTTTGAGGGCCCTTTCTTTAATCTCTTCCAATTTTAAGGCCCCGACGGGACCATCCAACATAATCAAACCCATTAAAGAACTTGGAGTGATAAGCATTTTCTTGCCCACGGCCCGAAAACAGTCAAACGCCAGAGCTTGAGTTTTTTGCTTGAGGTCATCATCTACAATGACCTGGGACTGGATGGGATCTCCGACTTTGATATGCATACTTCCCATATGGTAGGCAAAAACCTTGTAGAGCTTAAGCAATTGCCCGGTACTCTCTTTTTTCTTTTTCCCTCCCGACATTTCTCGTGCCAACGACTTTTGTTCGGGAACATATTCATGAGCAATGGTCACCGGCAAAAAAATTAAAGGCCTTTTCACCAACTCTGGTAAATGCGAATGGGCCTCAAGAAGCATGTGAAAGAGACCAAAGCGTGGTGGCAAGAGTTTGCCGGTGCGCGATCGTCCTCCTTCAAAGAAAAATTCTATCGTGTGCCCTTCACCCAGGAGATAGAAGAGATAAGCTTCGAGCGTAAGCTTATACAAAATATCATTGGCGAAGGAACGACGAATAAAAAAACATCCAGATTTACGAAAGATAGTTCCAATAGGAAAAATATCGAGATTGATACCCCCGGCGATAAAAACGGGAACTTTATAATGCTTGTAGATGATATAGTTCAAGGCCAGATAATCGGCATGACTCTGGTGATTCGGTACAAGCACTACATGGTTTTCTTTGAGCAGTTTTTTGAAATCCAGACCGGGCGGAA
>CAYHRT010000028.1:0-24786 GCA_964359085.1 uncultured Bdellovibrio sp.
GCGATTTAAATGGAGTCATAAATTAAAACCTCAATAACTTTTATATACATGTCTAAAGGAATTACTTGAGGCTTCGGACCACATCATCTAATTCTAAAGTTTAAAGTTTATGGCAGGATAGACGGGATGATTTTTCCCCACTTTACATAATGATAGGTATTAGGAATGAGATAAATCTCATGAAAATAGGACATGACGTTATTAAATTTCCTATGTTACTTACCCTCAAATTAGCTATGTTGTTCGATTAACCAACCGAGGAGATTTCATATGAAGACAGCTATCGTATTTTTGTCTGTATTGTTCGCGACGAGTGCTTTTGCCAAAATGCCTTACATGCAAGCTTTCAAAAAAGCTTATCCAGAAGCAAGTTCAATCGCCAAATGTACTTTGTGTCACGTTACCCCAGGCTATACGGTACGTACTGCTTATGGACATGATCTAGAAGTAAACGCCATTAATTTTCAGGCAGTAGAGGCCCTCGATTCTGATGCTGATGGATTTACCAATCTTGATGAAATCAAGAAATTAACTGATCCCTCAAATGTTGAAAGCCATCCCTAGTTATTTTTTATTATTAAATAAATTGAAAGGCCGTATCTTTATGATACGGCTTTTTTTTAGCAGGAGCGATTGTCGGCGCGTCTGCCACCAAAACTGCAAATGACCATAACGGAGATTTGCAAAGCGAAGAAGATTCCAAGAAATAAGGCCCCACCGGTGCTAAAACCATAGGAGTGGAGTCCCGAGGCCAGAATATAATTGACGCCGAACCAGGCCATCATGACACTCATAAAGGCGCCCGCCGTGATTAAAATAAAGCGCTCAGGTGAGATCCAAGAAGTGTACCGGCCATGTAGGATTGCCATATAAATGCAGAGAGTGATCAAGCTCCAAGTTTCTTTAGGGTCCCAACCCCAGAAACGTCCCCAAGAATAGTCCGCCCAGATTCCGCCCAAGATAATGCCCGCCGCAAGCAGGACCACTCCATATTTGAGACAGGTATGAATGACCTTGGTGTAGTAAACAACATCCTTCGAGGAGATGGTAAAAAAGCGCATACGGACAAGCATGATATTGGCCAGAATCCAGCTCAAGGCCAAGGCACCATACGACAACATGATGGAACATACATGAGTGCTTAACCAGAAATTGTCGCGCAAAACAGGCACGAGAGGAGCGATGGAGCTATCGAGCATATTGTTGGCAAACATCATCATAAAGAGGCAAAGAAAGTTGTACCCAAGACCTCCCCACATATAAATTTTTTCTTTTTTAATCAGTGATATGACGGTTGCGAGCACCAGTGCCCCAAAACCCGAGAACATCACAGTTTCATACATGTTTGTGATCGGCGCTCTGCCTGAAATAAGTGAACGCAAGGTCATGGCCGTCAATTCAAGGCCTAAACTTACAAAAGTGAGAATGTTTCCCCATAAGCTTTTTTTGAGTAGCACAAAGGCAGTCATGGCGAGCAGAGTGGTAAGCATGGCCCAGGAAAATAAATGCGCCTTAGCATACAAGAGTTCAAGCAGATAGTGGTCGGTTTGCTTCTTGATGAAAAAGGTCTTGGCTTCCTGCAGTTTGGCGCTCAACACAGGGTCTTGGGCCAAAGAGGGAGCAAATTCCTTAATGGGAATCCATTTTAATTCACTGGCAACTTCAGTCGGTATAGTCCAGTCAAGCCCATCTTTGACACTTTTATAGAGTTCTAGTCTCGATAGGGTTGTCCCAATTTCAGTTTTGTATGACTCGTCTGGATCGGATTTTTGAGATTCGGATTGATATTCTTGTTTCAATTGTGCATCTTGCGCAAGCAAAGTTTCAATGGCAATTTCGTTGACCTTGTCGTCGAGCGATAGAAACTTTTTAAGCTTCACATGCCCAACGGGCGATGTGAGCTTTAACTCTCGGTCTTGGGGAGAAGTGCCTAAACTTAAATAACAATAAACGCTCGGGGCGCTCATTTTGGCGAGGGAACGTTTGTTGGTCACAAACTTTAAAAATTCTTGGGCGTGAACATAAAGTGGCTTGACTCGACCACCCGCTAGCGTAGGCAGAGAACCAAGGTCTTCCGCACAGACATCATTGGCCCATGCAAGAGAGGGAGCAAGATAGGTCGTAAGACTCAAGATGAAAATGATGAAAAAAAAGATGAATGTCTTCATAGTAATTTTCTCCTTAGCCCAATCAAGTAATGGATGAGACATCCAATAACCAGAAGGAGCGAGCCCAAGTATTTAATCGGTCTACCTGGGTCGAAGTTGACACTTAATACAGAACCAAACTGTCCATTGTCATCTTGGAAATAAGAGGATTGGTAAAAAGTCATGCGGTTATATTTTAAAGGATTGTTCATGTAGATGTGGTGGGGATTGTTGCTTTTGCCATCAAAAAGATTCACGAAACTTTCGTAGCTAGCTGGGGTTTTTGTCCCAGGGTTTGTGTCCATTTTAAATTGCTGAAGCGTCAGCTCAAAGGGAAGCTCGATAGTTTTTTTAGTTAGGTTAATCGAGAAAAAGTTGCCATTAGATTTTATTCTTTCTTCTTGTCCACCCCGTACCCAGACAACCTGATCACCAATTTTAATTTTTACGGCACGCTGTTCGCCAGAGACAATTTCGGTGCCCTTTTTCTCTGGTAAGGAGGCAACGGGAGACAAAACGGGAAATTGAGTAGTAGAATGGTTGATAAGTTTAATCTTGAACTCCATCCATGGGAGCAAGGTTTCATCCCCAATGTTTTGTAGGGAGTGAATTTCCCATTGCTTGCTTTGTTTAGAAAAGAAAGTCAGTTTTTTACCAAATAAAAATACAATTGGGGAAGTTTGAAAGAGTTTACTGGATAAGACACGCAGAGTTGAAGAGCGGATAGGTTTGAGCTCTTTATCCACTGGGAAGGGTGACTTATCTGGAAGAAAGACAAAGGGCTGGTCATTGTGGATAACAAAGGCCATGCGGCGTCCCTTCTCAGGACTTTTCTTGATTTGAACTCGTTTGTCCTTGGTATTAAAACAACTCGTGCTATTCAAATCCCAAAAAAAGAGATCATCCTGATTGAGGCCGGCAAAACACTCCGCCAGAATTTCGGGGAGATACTCGACAGAGAGTGGTCCCATTTCTTGATGATTGGTGATTTCTCCATCTGGATGGGAAGAAAATATGAGAGTTTGCGAAACATTATCGTTGTAGATGAGATAAGAGCTGGAGTTAAAAACACCTTTGTGCCCGGCTTCAGTCCAGATAATTTCATTTTTGCTAAATGGCAAGTAATCCAAGACTTCGAGGCCGTGCCATGGAATGTTGAGAACTGAGGCACGGTAGGAATTAGGTAATTTAATCTCTAACTCCTTTCGAATGGTCTCATTCTTGATGAGCAAAATATCTTCACTCAACATAACTCGACGGTTGGGATCGTTGGGGGCAAGTGTCAAGTGCCCATCAATCCCGGTTACTGCCGTAATGAGTGCACCGATAAAAACAACGATCAAGCCGGTATGAATAATATAAAATCCGTAGAGCCGTTCTTTCGGTGGTAGGCGCAGAAGGGTAGCAGTTAAAATACTAAGCACGAGCAGGGTTTGTAGAATGATAAAAGGTACTGATTGATACAAGATCCTGCCTGCGAAATCGGTCCCGTAATAACTTTCAATGAAAGTTCCGGCAATCATGGCGATAACAAATAGCGAGATAATCACAACGGCGAATTTCATACTGCCGATGATTTTCATGTATTTGTCCAGAATTGCCTTAAAGGAGTTCATAATTACAAACCTATGGAGATATTATTACAACAGCAGATACGACAACGTCTATTAAGTGATAATGGATTTTTAACCTCAAGTGTTGAGATGAACAAATGTAGAGATTGATTTCATGGTTTGATGCCATTATCGCTGTGGCAACTTAAACAATAAGCTTCTAGTCCATTGTTTTGGACTAATACGTTCAGGGCATCAGCATTCACCACCGAATAAGGGCCGCGATGAATATTGAGGTCGGCATTATGACAAACGAGACACTGAGGGCGACCATAGCCACCCACATGCTCCTCCGGATCAACCAGAGCAAGACCCCCAGGGCCACTGGCGATATTGCCGTAAAATTCCCTATCACGACTATTTCGTGCACATGACCCGAGCATGAAAATGAGCAATAAAAATATTTTCATGATCTCATCTCCCTAAATGGCATCGGACGCAAAAGGTCTGAACATGGCAAGAATCGCACTTTTGCGGCTGCGCTCGCGCAATGACTGAATGAGTAAAACGGAAATTGCGACTATGATTCTTTAGCTCGATATCACTTCTCCTCGTATGACATTTGACACATTGTGAAGTGATATGACAGTTAAAACAGGTATTACTGGCAACTTCGGCATTTAAAGCATGAGTATTTTTCCAAGCAGTATTCTCATGATTTTTAGGGCGAATTTTCTGCATGGCCGCTTGATCTGCGTGGCAAATAGAGCAACTCTTGGGCACTGTTCGATATTGTGCTGCCTCGGTATTGTGACATTGATGGCAGATTTCTTTGACAGACATCCTGAAGGCGGAGGTGGATAAATCGGGAGTGGCTTTGGCCGTTTTATGATCGGCGCCCAACTCAAAATTGTGACAAACAGAACAGGAGACACCTAAAACAGGAAGCACTTTTTCTTCATGCATTTGGTGATTGAATTTTGCTAAAATACTTGAGCTGTCGGCATTGGCCTCAATGCCAATCAACAACAGGGAAGTTATAAAAGTAATAATAATATTTTTCATGACATTAATTGCGCTCCATCTGATCCAAGTACGATAGTTTGGCCAGCATCCTCAGGTCATACGTCAGAGAATTATTGCTATTAAATTCCCCGCCAAGTTGCAATTTAAATTTCTTCCAAAAATGTCCGAACATTAATTCGGTATTATAGGCCACGGATTTGGCTGAAGTAACTTTGTCATAATAGGTGATATCCTCTGAAATAAAAATTTCGTTAGTATCAAAAATTTGTCTGGTGACCGAAATTTCTCCCCCCACCACATATCCGCCGTAACTTTTAAAATAGTAGTATTTATTGTTAATTTTATAAAGTTCAGGTCGGTAGCTTAAGCTGAATTCCCCTCTATATCCTTCCGCCCTTTGGGTTTCCTGTAGCAGGTAATCATCGTATGCCAGAGAGAAGCCAGAGATGAAGCGAGGCGACCAATGTTTTTCCACCTGTCCCATTATTTCATTTAAGCGACCTCTTGAGATGATAGAAAAAATGGGGTCTTCGATACCATAATCGGCGGTTGTTTTATAAGTCATGAGCCGCCAGCGATTAATGAAGGTAATGGTAGGATAGAGATCGAGACCTGCTTCGATTTTTTGCGCTTCGCTGGCGGAGAGGTTGTAGCGTGATGAGAGAAGGACTTCTGGACTCCATGCCGTCGCAAAAGTTTTATCAGCACCAAAGCTGGCAAGCTGTTCGGACTGCTTGCCTTGAATATTATACTCTTTATGTTGAAATTTGCTGGAGAGGTGAAGGGGATACGTCGCTTGGGTGCGATAGTTGACGTGGGCCCCGACTAAATCGGCCTGGTTTTTAAAATTGCCAATATCCAAGATCCGTTCTTTACCGGCGAAGCCACCGAGAGTCAGACGCTGCTCTAAGAAATGCATATCCAAACTGAGCATATCTTGGGTGATCCATCCAATAGTTCTGATGGGGTCACTGGTACGTCCACCGCTCACAGTAATACGATCTTTGATGGCATCATATTGAAAGTTGAACTGATAGAGGTCAAAGTCCTGCTCTGCCGTGCCTACTGGATCGATGAAAAAACCAAAGTTAGTATTGAGATTGAGGGTTTGATCGTTAGATTTGTAATTAGCACCAAAAAATTCATAGAAAGGAGATTCCAGTTCTTCATCAAAATTATTGCGAAGTGAGAAGAGACTTTCTGATTCTATGGTGAGGAAGCCCTGTGCAAGAGCAAAGCACCAAGGAAGAAGACAAAAGGTAAAAATAAAGACTCGCAACGCTAGCATTACCGTCCTTTGGAATTAGTAAAAGGTTTTTTACGATCGTAAACCTTGAGACCGTGGCATGCTGTCACACAACTTCCACCGTCAGGCATTTTTTTATACATCTGGGGTAACTTGTAATCTTTGTATGGAACATGATCTTTGATCAGGGTGGGATTTTTGGAGGAATGCACTTCGTGACACATTCCACATCCACGATTTTTAGGTGAAGCGAGCACATGCAAATTGTGAAGATTAGTTTCGCCATTGCGAAAGTCTGTGGCCTTCGAAGTTTTGGCTTCGGTCACAAGATCGGCGCCATGACATGAAAAACAGAGCGCGAATTTCTTTTCGCTGAATTCGTCATAATACTCGCCAAATTCATCCTTTAGTAACTTTCTAAAGCCGGAAGCATGAGAGAGGTGACAATTGGCACAGTCTTCTTCCTCATCTGCAGGAGGGTGAATAGTACGATCCTTGGCTATTTCTTGGGTAAAGGATTTAAGCGTGCGCCCATCTTCCGTTTTAATTCCTTGATTATGACAATCTAGACATAATTTGCGACCCTGCTTCAAAAGAAGAGTTTCAAGATTACTTGAATGGGGGTCATGGCAGTTGAGACAACCTTTCTTTTGATGAATGATTTTATGCTCTTTAATTTTACTATCGCTCCTCCATGCCTCCTTATCCGTGTGGCATGAGACGCAGAGTTTGGATTCAGCAGTTGTGATCCTTACCAATTTTGGAAAATTTGAACCATGGGGATGGTGACATCCCAGGCAGGTCTCAGCATCAATAGCGCTATGAACATTTTTTTTACTGGAAAACTTACTACCCCACTTGGCGTGACAGTTCAGACAGATTTTATTTGGATCGTCACCCATGTTGGTGGTCACCAGTGGATGCTTGTCGGGAAATTTACTGTTTTCCGGACGTTCTTTGGTGGTAGCATGACAGACAGTACAATTATGCACTTTAACGGGCACGTGGATTTTAGAAAACTTGTTCACAGTTGTGTGACAAGATGAGGTTACACACGTCATTTTAGCGGTGGCTTCCTTGGAGAAAACGATTTGGCCAGGAAGGAAAATCGCCAATAAAGTGCTAAGAACTAATTTCAAAATCATACCAAATCCAGAGAATAATGATCTTTATCAGGAACTTCGCCAACAACGTAAATTATAGTAATTCCAAAGGTCTGTACCATGAAAAAAAGTAAAAGTGAAAGCTGTTTTTTATAAAAAACTTGTCTGTAAATTTGGATACGCGTAAAAGATGGTCGACTAAAACTTGAGAGAGGGAAGTATGTTTCATAACAAAAAAGTACGGATGGTTGCGCTCGTAATAATGGTTTTTGGATCGGTTCAGGCCTCTGGCCGCGAATCGCTTCTTAAGCTTCTTGCCAATAACATTAAGGCCAATGCAGATGATGCTGTCTGTTTGGACTGCCATAGCGGGATTGCCGATAATACCATGAACTATATTCACTATCCTGCTGGGGCCGGTGCTTGCAGTTACTGCCATACCGCTAAACCGGAACATTTAGGAGGCGATAATCCCCAAGGTAGCGTCAGCATCAATAGAAAGGCGGAAAATTGTTATACTTGTCACGAGCGCAAAGATGAGAATCCGGTTCTCCATGGTGCCTTAGCTGACGTCGATAGCTGTATCAGTTGCCACAACCCCCACAGCAGTAACGTGCGATCTCTTCTTCGCGCCGCCACTGTTCCGGCGCTCTGTTCAAGTTGCCACGATATTTCGGTTCAGGGAAAATCTCAGCACGGACCAGTTATTAACGGTCAAACCTGTTTAAACTGTCATACTCCCCACTCTGGGAAGCATCAAAAACTATTGCATAAACCCGCTAAAGATCTGTGTCTTGCATGTCATAATAAGGAAATTCAGGCGACCTTAAATGGAACGCGCACCATTCCCAACATTCAAAAGAAACTTGAAATGGCCGGTGCCCATCCCGGTGCTGCTGGAAGTTGCCTCGACTGCCATAAGGCCCACGTTAGTGAAAATAATCGTCTCCTCACAGCAGCGTGGTCAGTTAAGAATTACAATACTTTTGAAGAGAAAGAGAACCCATATGCCATGTGTTTCACTTGCCATGATACGGGGATGCTCAAGAAGGAGGATTTTGTTTCTGATACAGGATTCAGAAATGATACCAAGAAATTAAATTTACACTGGTTTCACGTGGTTGATGCTGCGGGGAGTGAAGATAAGAGTCGGGGACGTTCATGTAAGATTTGTCACGACCCTCATGGTGCTCCTCAGGCCCATGACGTAAATAATACTTGGTTTATGAACGGAAATCCGATAAAGATTGAGTATCAACTTATTGACAATGGAGGCCAGTGCACCAAAAGTTGTCACGCTACTCGTCAGTATCGGCGCGACAATTAGCAGTACTGAGTAAAAACAGATTGAATACACATTGCTTATCGACCCTAGGTTTAATGCTAAGTATTTCGCTCATCGCTTGCCAGCGAAATGCTGTGGTTGAGCGGGACATCACTACACCCCCAGTGATTCAAAATCAGAAGCAAGAAGAGATTGTTCCTGGAAACGCTTCGGAGGGAACACCTCAACTTCCCCCAGGACATCCCTCAATCAATGGCAAATCAGGTGCTGCCACAGGTAGTGCCGTTAAAGTTGTGGTTGCTCCCGGTGAGATCAAAAAGGCGGAAGGTGGAATCACCATTCAGGAATGTTTTGCGCTCATGAAAACCATTCAGGGCAAGACTATTCGAGTAAGGGGTAAAGTGGTTAAGTACAATGCCGGGATCATGGGTAAAAACTGGATTCATATTCAAGATGGAACAGGGGCCATTGGACAAAATGATCTCATAATAACCACCAAGCAGGAAGTGTCACTCAACCAAATTATTGTGGTGTCTGGAGTGCTTCAATTTAATAAGAATATCGGTTCTGGTTATGTTTTCCCTGTCATCATTGAAGATGGTGACGTGACTGTTGAGAAGTGAGTTCTAGCGACCAAGTTCCACGGCACTGAGAAATTTTTTAAAGGCGCTGCTGCAGGGATTTTTCTTTTTAAAGAGAGAGAAAACCTTCTTTGTCCTAGATGAAGTGACGGAGTAATTGTCTGAACTCAACTTATATTTCATGGCACATGCTGTGCTCAATAAACCTGTTCTTTGTTGAATTTCAACGTCTAGAGACGGGTTGCGTGCAATTACATCAACCAAGGCATAGGTGACTTTCTGTGCCTTCAGCAACTTTTCAACTTCCGGCAAATAATTGGGATTGTTAATTCTGACGACGTATCCTTCGCCATTGTCAACGGTTGTGCCGCCGGTGTTGCCGATATCACTGGGTGAATCTTCGCCAAGGAATTTCAAGACTTTTTTGCGAATGGCAGGGTCGGGAACGAGTTTTGGGTTTTTCTCCAAAGATTTAATTAACAACACCTTTGTTTCGCCAACTTTTTCAAAACTAATGACGGCGGGAGTAGCGGCCAGGAGAGAGCCAAAAGAATTACCGGAAACAGCAACGAGGTAGGCGAGATTTTGTAACCACGCTTCGCTATCCATTTGTATCTGCTCTTCGGAAGTAACATTGCCTTTGGCCCCGAACAATTTTGCTGATGCCTTAACTAACTTTTCCTTTATTTCTTCTGGGTTGTCGGTTTTTACGCTGATTTTGTACTGATAAAGAACCGTACCATTTTCAAACACCGCCACAACTTTTGCCTTTTTGAATTGGACTTCAGCAATTTCAGAATCTGCTTTTAGGCCCAAGAGGTCGGAGATTTCTGGATAGAGTTGGGTGTAAACAAATAATCCATCTTCAGTGGTTCGAACTTGAACCTTGCCGTTTTGAAAGGCGTGTTTGATCTGTCCCGCTCGATAGGAATCAGTGCCATACCATTTATTCTTTTCGTAGGTGGGGTGACTTTCAACTTCTGCACTTAGATCCTGATCTCGCTCAACCGTGGTGTAGTACCCGGCCACAAATTCAATGCGCCCGTCCTTGAACATTCTCTTCACTGAACCAACTTGATTGGTTTGATTGACCGCTAAAACACCTGATCGCCAGTCGCCCAATTTATCAACTTCAGGAATGAGGTTCTTTTCTACAAAAGTATAATAACCAGAGCTATATTGAATGCGGCCGTCGGCAAAAAGGGTTTTAGTGGTGCCGATTCTGTTGGCGGCATCGATCACCGTTTGGTCCTGTTGGATATCGCCAATAGTGCTAACTTGGGGTGAAAGAGTATTGGCTTTGGCGATAAAGGTATAATAGCCAGACTGATATTGAACTTTTTCATTTTTAAAAAGCAGGAGAACAGTCCCGATCTGATTTCCTTGATCCATCACGAGAGTGTTTTTTGAGAGCGCATCAATCGCTTTCACTTCGGCAGAGAGTTCATCGGCCTTGTTGGTAAAGGTGTAGTATCCTGAAGCATAACGAATTCTGCCATCCGCAAAAGTATTTTGAACTGTACCGATAGTTTCACTGGGAGTGATAAGAGTGACATCCTTTTTAAAATCGCCAAATTGTGACGCTTCTTCGGAGAGAATGCTGCCGGCCACGACATAATTGTAATAACCAATGTTATATTGCACCTGATTGTTCTTGAAAACCTTCAAGACCTTACCCATCTCATTGCTAGGATTTATGACCACGGTTCCGGCCTTAAAAGGCCCCGTCTGTTCAACTTCCGGCGAGAGGTTTTCAGGCGAAATTTCACGACTGTAATACCCCTGCTGGAAAACGACCTTGTCTCCCTTTATCGCTGTGATGCCAACAACTTCATTGTCACTCGTGAGAGCATTCATCCCGACGCAAATATTTTGTAAGCAGTCGGCGGCACTGGCCAAATGAGAAGACACGAGAACTGTGAATAATATAGCGAGACTTTTGGTAGAAAGCATAATGACCTCTTGTGGTTTCGCACTAGACAGGCATACTCACATAAGATTAGTTGAAGTTGAATCTACACTGAATATTTTTCAATCGATTTAGGGCAGCCCTTAACGCTGATAAGTTCTTGGACTGACGTGGCAGGTTTTTGCACATTGGCCACCATTGGACAGTAAGGTATATTCAAGACGGATAGGACGTTGTCCCATCATCCAGCTTGAGTTGATATTGAAGGGTTGGTTTGATCCATGGGGATCGTGACAAATCTTGCACGCACGTCCACGAGTCGATCCCTTATTGTCAGTATTTTCTGCACCATTCACCACATGAAACCAATGATAATTCATACCTTTGGCAGTATCTCTAAAATTAGTCGAGTCCTCATATCCTGTCTGTTTAAGCATGGAATCGTCGTGACAGGAAAAACAGAGCGCGTAGGGGTTGATTGCCTGAGGATAGGCGTTATAAATGTTGCCGGAGTAATTGTCGATGAGCAGTCGACTATAATCACTGGCGTGGGCGTCGTGACAATCAGTGCAGTTGCCTTGCGCACCCGTGTGTTGAGAAGCGGCCTCAACTTTTGCCTTAATATTGGGAATCATGCGCTCTCCATTGAGTGTGCCTTTAATGGGTCGATCATGACAAGACAAGCACAGATCACGGGAGGGCTGAAGGAGTAGTTTTTTATGTTGGCTTGAGTGCGGATTGTGACAATTGAGACAGGCCTTGCCTTGTACCGCTGGAGCATGTTTCGAACCGGTTTCAGTGGCGGTTGAGTGGCAGGTATTGCAAAGGGCCCCGACGGCCTCTTCTTTCAAGAAATGGCGAGTTTGCGAGCCATGGGGATTATGGCATGAAATGCAGCTTTCATCATCTTTAAGAGCGCCGTGGAGAACTGGTCCGGTGTCCTGGCGGAAGTGGCAGCGGTAGCAATTATCGGCCTTTTTGTTAGTGGTGACAGCACCTTTTTCGCCTGCCAAATGAGCGGTATCAGCAGTGTGGCAAGTTTCGCAAAGACCCACGCCCGAAGGATAGTGATCAAATTCGTTTTGGACAACCTTATCATGACAGGGAAGACATTCACTGTCATTCGGCTTAGGTAAATGGGAAGGATTGCCGTTGGAGCTTGGAGTATGGCATGCGGTTGCACAGCTAACATTCAACGGTTTGCCTTTGATGTTCTTGTGGCATTGAGTACAGGACGCGTGGGCATCGGCCGCGCTGGATTTATCGCCATTGAGTGACATTCTTGCTTCTTTTTGCGATTTTCGTGAAAGCAAAGCATTCATATGTTTCCCTTTCCAATTTTTTGGATGGGGAAAGTCGGCATTGATTTGAGCGATGCTATTATTTACAAGATCGAGTTGATCGACATTTTGTTTGCTGCAACCGCTTGTCATAAGGATGACGAGAAGGGCAAGAACGATGAGGCGGCAAAATTGTTTAATCATATTGATCGCTCATATTTATAACAATCGGCCTTCAATAACAATGGGATTACCCAGGTAATGTAATTTTTCCCAGGAAACAAAGGGATTATGGAGAAGTTGGTAGATTTGCCTGAATTTTATCAGCAAAAAAGCTATCTTCCCAGGCTTGGGGTCCGATAAACTTTTCTACCGTCTCACCCTTGCTGTTGAAGAGGTAGGTTTCTGGGATTTTGACTGTTCCGAAATCGAATTGGGATTTGCCCTTTTCGTCGATGGCCATAATGACGTTAGAGGGAATCTTGATGGCGTTTTTTTCAAGAAATTTGTGAATATCTTTAGAGTTTTCATTGATGGCAATAAGCACTACCGTAAAACCTTTGGTGTCCTTCATTCCTTCCAGTTTGGCCATTAACTGGGGAAACTCGGTGAGGCATGGGGCACACCAGGTGGCCCAAAAATGGACCATAACCAGTTTGGGTGACGACTGATAGAGGGACTGGCGATCAATCATTTCTGAGCTGTCGAGTTTGGTGACGGTAAATACCGGCATTTCTTTGAGGAGTGGACGGTCGGACTTGGTTTCAAAGGTTTGTACAAAACTATATTGGAGATAAAAATAGACGATTAAGCCGACGCTTAAGACGGCAATGAAAATTCCGAGTAGTAAATTTATTTTTTTCTTATCCATGGCAAGCGTATAAATATCACGTACCTCAACGACATTCAAGTTTATACCAACCCTCCAGCGGAATACTCTGACAGTTTTTTGGAACCGAATGGGTGTGGGAAGAAATGAGGAGGTTGTGACGATTGAGCGCGGTGCGACTGGCGCTAGAAAAATTGTTGGCCAAGACCAAGGCCCAGTTTTTGCGTGAGTGATTGAGCACACCATTGGGGGCCAGAAGAAAAAGAACTAAGGCCCAGCGACGTGCCACCGGCCCACCTGAAATAAGGAGGGGAATGGCCAGGGCCAAAGTGAGGGAGGGAAAAAGCCAGGGAAAAAAGTAGGGATGTTTCTGGGCCAGAGCAAAGAGAAAGGTGAGTTCGCGCATAAAGGCGTGAGTCCCCCACATGGCCGTCTTGATGATCCAGACATGAGGCCAAGCAATAGCTAACAGAATCGCCGGAAAGAGGATGGCGAATTGCACCACGACAAGAGGTGAAATTAAGAGCGCCATGGTGGTGATCGGACGACCTTGCAAGACTCCTAAAAAAATTTGTGCGCCAATGAGGTAGGCCCAGGTTTTACCGCGGGGAATACTGGCAAAGATACTTCCCAAAAAAAGAAAGCTTAAGCAGAAAGACAGAGGGCCCTGTTGATAAGTGCCAAAAATAAAATCCAAGGCAAAAACGCCAAGGAAAAGAGCAAAGTGATCGAGCTTTTTTTTCTTCTTTTTGGCCCAAAGGTGTAGAGCGAGGAGAACTACATGGAAAAGGCCCATGCGTTTTAGGGCGTAGAGACCCTGAAAGGCAAAAGGAAAGAGGCAGAGAAATCCTTGATAGAGGCCATGGAGCCAAGGGTGCAACGAATATAGGACAAGTTCCAAAGGAGAACCCGCCAGACGCAAGGCCCATAGATGGAGGCCGGAGGGAGTAAAAAGGTGGGGAAGATTGAGTTCGCGAATGGCTAAGCGCAAGCGAGGATGGAGATCACGGGTATCGCCCCAAAGGAAGGCCTTCCATAGGGCGACGGCGCGACGGGGAATGTGGTGTAGTCGCGTTGTGACACTTTTTTCTAGAGAGGCCGCGGTTATGATTTCCCAGGGCCTGGGGGCCTTTGGGGCCGTTTGTGGCGTCATTTTGAGGTTGACCCACATAAGCCCGCTCAAGGTGAGAATCAAAAGGTATTTTGGCATGAAATTATGCCTTGCAAGGCGGAGAGATTAATTGAGGGCCTAACGTCTTGGAAAAAGAGTGCTAGTGTCACAAGGATGTGCGCAATTTTGCCACCAAAATGTTGAGATTTTATGGATGTTATTTTCAAAGCAGAACTGGAGTCTTTTTTAAGAGAAGACGGACTTGAGTCCCATTGGCCGTACTGGCTATCCCTGCCGCAAGATTTTGTGGAGTGCCAAATTTTTGTTAAAAGTGATTTGGTGCTAAGTGGAGTGCCCTTTTTTCAGGGAGTTTTTGAACTTTTATCAGGCACTCGCTCGGAAGAGTTAATGGGATTACGCCGTTATGAGGGAGAAAAACTAAAAGAAAGTAAGCAGCCTTTTTTTAGCTTCAAATTGCCTTTTGGAGTGGCCTTGACAGGAGAGCGACTGGCGCTCAATTTGCTTTCTCACTGCTCTGCCATTGCCACTGAGACGAGTATCTTGGCCGAGCGGGCCCGACCCTTTGGAATTAAAATTTTAGAGACTAGAAAAACTTTACCAGGCCTCAAGGCCTTTCAAAAATATGCTGTTCAAATTGGAGGTGGGTACAACCATCGGACGACCCAAACGGATGTTTGGATGATCAAAGATAATCACAAGGCCTATTTTGGTGGAATTGCAGAGGCCCTGGATTTTTTTAATACCCAGGGAGCACTTTATCAGAACACCATCGTGGAAATTCATGATTTAAAAGAGTTGGAGGAGGCCATGGCCCTGGGTGTGAAGCATTTTCTCTTAGACAATTTTTCACCGGAGAAAATTAGTAGGGCGTTAGAGTTGAAAAAAGAAGGGATGATTATTGAATTATCGGGGGGTATTAACGAAAGTAATCTTGATTCCTTTTTGATCTTGGGAGTGGATGCTATCAGCATTGGGGCGCTCACCTATGCTCCCAAAGCAGTGGACATTTCTTTGAAAATAAAAAAGGTCTAGTTTATGGATCATCAATTTGATGTATTGATACTAGGTAGTGGCGTAGCGGGCCTAACCGTTGCGCTTACGCTCTTGGAAAAGGGACTGTCAGTGGGGCTTGTGACTCGTGCCCGCGATCCCAATAACACCAATACCGCCTATGCCCAAGGTGGTATTATTTACACTTCTAGTGAAGATAGGCAGTTAGTGGAAGATATCGACATTGCCAGTGCCCACACTTCGAATCTAGAGGCGGCCCAGATTTTGCGTCGTCATTCTGGGCGTATCCTGAAAGAAATTCTCCTCAAGAAGGCCAGGACAAAATTTACACGAGATGAAAAGGGTGAGTTGTTGTTTACCCGTGAAGCCGCCCATACCCATGCGCGCATTATTTATCAAGGCGATTACACCGGGCTTGAAATTCAAAATTCTCTCATGAAATATATTTTAGAATCAGGTTGTTTTCCCAAGTTAACCGTCCTAGAGGGGCACACCGCCATTGACCTCATTACCCCTATTCACCATGGGACTGATCTCCATCAGCGCTATGAACCCCATAAGGTAGTGGGGGCCTATCTTTTCAACCGTGCGGAAGAGAAGGTTGTGAAGGCCCTGGCCCGTGTCACGGTGCTTGCGACCGGGGGAGTTGGTGCGGTTTTTCTTCATCACAGTAACGCCGAAGGTGCTCGAGGAGATGGCCATGCCATGGCCAAGCGGGCCGGTGCATTTTTGACTGACATGGAATTTATTCAATTTCATCCGACCACTTTTTTTGATCGCTCGGGACATCGCCGCTTTTTGATTTCGGAAACAGTCAGAGGAGAAGGCGGGATTTTAGTCAACTCGAAGGGTGAGTCTTTCATGAAGCGCTATCATAAGGATTTGGAGCTGGCACCTCGGGATGTGGTGGCCCGGGCCATAGCGGAAGAGATGATTAGTACGCGACACGACTGCGTTTACCTGGATATTTCGCATAGACCTGCTGACTGGATTATTACGCGCTTTCCTACTATTTATCATCACTGTCTGGACAACAAAGTTGATATGACGAAGGGGCCAATTCCCGTCGTACCCTCGGCCCACTACACTTGCGGTGGGGTAAAGACCGATTTAAATGGGCGAACCACGTTGCATAATTTATATGCGGTAGGAGAAGTGGCATGTACCGGTCTCCATGGTGCCAATCGTTTGGCCTCGACCTCGCTCTTGGAAGGGCTTACTTTCGGTCATTTGGCGGCGCTGGATATTGCGGCCAAAATGGAGGAAGTACCAGGTTATTCGCCTGATTCGATTCGGCCATGGGAGGAGGGCAAGGTTGATACTGAGACGGTGCTTATTCAGCAAGATTGGCTCACCTTAAAACAGACGATGTGGAATTATGTCGGATTGATTCGTACTACTGATCGTCTTGCACGTGCTGATGCCATGTTATGGGAACTCTATGTGCAAACAAAAAACTTCTATCGAGATGCTAAACTGAATGACAGCTTGATTGGCCTACGTAATGCCATCGAAGTAGGTCTAGCGATTATGCAGGCCTCACGAATTAATCGCAAATCAGTCGGGTGTTTTTTTCGCAAAAATTAGCAAAATTAGAAAAGACCGCTGTGCGAACTCCATGTTCGCACAACGGTCAGTTGGGGTGGGAGGGGTCTGCGGGGCCCAAGGCCATCCTATGGCCTGAATTGGGATTTATGGTGGGCAACCAATCTCATTTTTGATGTTACAAACCAGCATCCTTAAGATTGGTGCGCTAGTTTTTCAGTTAAGCGGCCTTTAAGACGAGACGATTTTTTGCTTCATGCAAGTTTTGATCATCCTGATACCCGAAGCATTGGTTCAACTTATTTTCTTTATCTTCATGTCCCACTTGGTAAGTGGTATGAAAATCTAAGTTACAGTATTGAAACTCGGACTTGTGAATGGGGGCAAAGTCCCAATTGCATTGTGCAAATAAACTTCCCGTAAATTGGCAAAAATCCACTTGAGAAAATTGAAAGCTGCAATTTTCAAATGAGCAATCGGTGAACATGCAATTTTCAAACTTTGTGCCATAGAAGACACAGTCCTTGAAGGCTATCCCTTTGAAAACAGAGAGGGAGAAGAGAGATCCCGCAATGGTTAACCCATTGAAAGAACATTCCTCAAGGGTTTCATTGGAGATGATCTCATAGGCCGAATTAAGCTGTTGGGTGTTGGGGGTTTGGGTCAATTGGGCATATGTGGTTGTTTTCATTTGGCACCTCCAAGGACTGGTCTTACAACAATCATACTGCAATTGACTAATTGCGTCAAGCAATATTTTTGCATTAAGTTATTTTCGTGCATTCCGATGAGTAATTGCAGGAGGTTAGTATGGCCGAATTCAACAGAGATAAGGTCGAAATGTTTCTCGGCGTGGTGAGAAAGTATATGCAGATGAGAGGTGTTGGCTCTCAAAAGGATCTGGCCACCCTGACTGAAATCGGAATCTCCACTATGAGTCGCTTCCTCAATCAGAAGACAACTGACTTAAATGCCCAATTGATCGCCAAGATCACGGCCTGTCTCAGTATCCCTCTGCACGAGATGATTGATTTCGTAGACGAAAATTTTGCTGATAAATTTATTCGTCTGGTGAAGTTCTATAAGGATGAGGAGGCCAATAAAGGAACCTTAACCAAAGAACAGACCAGCAGCACTCCCGCTCTGTCAACTTCGATACCTAATACTAATACACCCACTTCCCCATCAATGAATGCTTATGAAAGAGATCGGAGGGCCGGTGAGGAAATGATGAACGCCTTACAACACACCCTAACACCGAGTGGAGAGAGGCAGGAGGGGACCGCAGGCACGGCCCAACAAGAGGCCAATGCTTATGTGAAAGTCACAGCTTCTGGAAAAAAGATCCAAATACCTTTCGGGGTAGAAAAGGACCCGAATGACTTGAGCATCCGCGATAAGCTGGCGCAGCTTACCCCAAGACAGAAGGCCTATATGGCAGATTTTCTCAACCTTGATGGAGAAGGTCGCGACCTGATGGTCGATGTGGGGGGCTCAATCTTTCGTTACTTTCGCCAGAAAGGGATGAATTTTTAGATTGGCAGACGGAAAATGATAATAATCTTTTCCCCGGCGGTATCAGTTAATTGTTTTTACTATTTTTTTATTTAAAAATTTCTCATTAAATCCATTAAGTTCATCCAAAATAGAACTGTAAGAAGGAGAAGAATGATGTTTGCAAAATTATTAATGTCAGTGACCACATTATTTATGTTAGGGATACTGGCCAATCCCGATTCAATGACTTACGCCGCGACTTTCCCGAAAGAAAAGAAACAAAGTGAAAAAATGCATATCAAATTTGAAAAACGACTTCATGAACTTGAATTAGAGATTACCAAACTGGAGCTAAAAATAACGGATAAAATAGCTGACATGAATAGTACAATTCACAAGCAATATAGGGATGAAATAGAACAATACAAACAAACAGAACAGGGCCTTAAAGAGAAATTAAGCATGCTAAAAAACAAAACCGGCGAAGAGTGGAAAAAAATGAAAATTGAACTTAGTACTGCTATGGATGAACTGAGACAGAAGATCAAGGAATCTTCAAAAAGTATCAGGAAGATGTATTAAACTGGATTTCTCCCTAGAGCTATATAAAAAAATTACCCGTTTTTTCCCATGGCCTTGACACAAATCTAGGCCCCTTATATGGTGCTGCGGCATCATGGGAGGGACTGTATGTGTAAAAGCAATATCTTTATATTGGGTTTAGTCCTGGCGTTGAATTGTGGTCAGCTTGGCGCCAGCGAAGTCGACAGTTTTTCCCATCGTTATGAGTTGAAGGAGGATGCCTCTCCTATTTTGAATACTTTTACTAACTTACGAATCGATCGGGCCTTAGTGGAAGCCAATCAATATATTGGTTGTAATGAAAAAGTTCTACGTAAGAAAATAAGAAAACATTTAAGCGGGAATGTTATCGCAGGACCAGTAGAGGCCTATGTGAACGCCAATATTGACGGCGAGATTCCGGCGCTTCGTTTTCCTAGAAAACAGTCGATCTATCGTGAGGTCACTTTTTTGGAGGCACCGGTTCTGGTGACTTTTAAAAGTGCGGTGGGTGGTATAGTACAAATTGAAACGGCGGAAGGCAAAGTGGTGGTAGGCGCAGATAAATTTGGACATTTCTTTACAGAAGGTTTGGTCTATTACAAAAAGGCCTTTGAAAAAAATCATGGAATCCAGAGTGTCCTAGATTGGGGAATGCGTACAGAAAAAGGAAAATTTGGTCTTCTCACTACGGCCACCTATTCTTTTAGTGATTTGGTTGCCAATTATCAAGGTATGACCTTTTGGGCCAATTTAACCGAGAAAAAAATCAATGCGCCTGGTCCCTATTTTGCGTGCGATCAAGGTGAATGGAAAAAGATAAAAGAATTTGATTGGCGTGATTACGTGGATGCCGGTTTTGATGAGGGTATCAATTGCAGCCGTTATACCGAGCGAGTCGCCAAAAAAGTAAAGAAGGCCATCGCACAATTAGAAGTGCAGACTGGTCTGTCGTTTACCTGCCCTGTAGCACCTGACAGACAAAGTGAACTACAGCGGAAGTATGGAACCTTGGCCCCCTATTTATTGAATACATCTTTATCACTGTCTAATAATTAATCACTCATAATAATGCTGTAACAGAATGGTTTGATAACTGCGTGCAATTTAGAGGATTGAATTGGCATACCATTTGCTCTGTAAAGGCACCATCAGCACAGTAACTTTTGATAAAGGACAAAGATGAAACTAAGAATCGTATTGCTTGCCTTTGTGTTTTCATTTGCGGCACTGGCCGAATATCCCATATTGGCTATTCAAAGAGCGCATCATGAAATTATGCTTCCCTGTAGTAATGGTGGCACTAGAGTAAGAATGGTTTATCATACGACGGACTTGGGCCCGAATCCTACGATGATAAACCCAAGTTCTTATGCGGAAGGCTTAATAGAAGATCAAATAACGGACAAAATTTATTTTGGTATTAGCAGTTTTAACGATATCTTGGGAGTGCAAACACTTCGTGATAAGGATCAAAAAATTGTTGGGGCCAACATCTATTTAAGTTTTTGTCAGTACTCGCCCCTTATTGTTGAAGGCAGAAAATTGTCTGATTTCAGAACTCCTACTGGGATCATCCTCAATGAGAGTACCGGTACTTGTTTCAATGGAGATGCTATTACTTTGACAGCTTCCCTATTTGCAGCAGAATTTGGACACTATCCCGCCACGAGGGTACCTACTAGTTTTGCGCCCGATAAGGTGCTGAAGGCTTGCAGCGGAAATAGCGATATTACTATCCAGGATGGACCTAGGCAAAATGGGGAAGAAATTCCAAGTTCCAATCCAGTCGTGAGCGACAATTCAAACCATGCAATTTCACGCTAGTCCTAGAGCGCTTTGCATGACCCCTGTGGAAATGAGAGTTCCAAAGGGGTCTCGGAATAAAGAGTTTTGTGGCCACAGAAGCCTACAGAGATTGCATCGCGGATTCAATAGTCTTAGTAAGTCCCAGCTGAGTCATCTGAACTTTGACATTATTTAGGAAAAAGGTCGGGGTGCCACTAACGCCATTGCCGGAAAGCATTTGATTAGTTTTTGTCACATATTCTTTTGCTGCCTCGCTATCGATGCACTTATCAAATTTCTTGAGATCAATCCCAACAGTCTGGGCCACGTCACGGGCCTTCTTTAAGTTTGCTGCGGGATCTTCGGGAGGTTCACCGTGTTGATGAGCACTATGATCGTGAATCTCGCTCGATTGTTTGGCAAAAGCAGCATGGTGGTATTTCCAAAATTTTTCTTGGTCTTCCTGGGCAACACAATAAGCGCCACGAATCCAGGTCCCGCTCATTCCCGCAGGGTTTAGGGAATAATTGATTTGAATAAATTTGATTTTATCTTTAAATTTCTCGAGCACCTGTTTCACTTCTGGATGCACCTGTTGGCAGTGTCCACACATATAGTCAGAGGCTTCCACCAGAGTATATTTTGCATCCTTTGGCCCAAGCGAAGGATAGGAATTCGTCTCTAGGCTGGCGACAGGAGGAACAGGTGCGGACAATAATAATTTAAATCGGCCACTCGACTCTAATTGTCGGATCTGCGTAGCGGCCATGGTTGCCAGCTTCTGTGAACGCAGAAAGTTTTCAATCTGAGGCCTGACTTGGTCATAGGTAACCTGGGGTGGAATAGAAGCTTTCTTTTCGTTGTAGAAGGCCTTGATCTCGCTTTCGGTAACTTTGTTTGAGGGTAAAAGCTCCTCAAGCTGAGGCAGTATTTTAGTGTCTTGCGTTTTAGAGAGCGATAAGCGTAGCGCGAAATCTTCAATAATGCCGCGAGTTTTTTGATAAGACTGGGCCTGGTCATTATAGTAAAGCTCTTTCAATTCGCCTGGCAGGTGATCGCGCGAATAGTTTTTTTGATCAAGAGTAAACAGGACGCCTTCAGAAGGCACCGTTCCGCTAGAGCAGCTGCCGAGTCCTGCCGAAAGTTTGGCGAGGGTTTCAGGGGCCGTTGATTTAGAGATTAAGCTCGAGATACCCCATCCCAAGAGAATCCCCACAAAGAGTGCGGCAACGCTAATTCCGATCCAATTTGAATTTTTCATTGATAAAACCTCGTGTAATATTACCTAATTAAGATACTAATTTTGGCAAAGACTGTCTTGTAAAAAAATTAGACAGTCCTGATAAAGATTACAGTCTTTAATTGGGAGATGTTGGAATTGTGATAAAATTGTGTCCTATATGAAGCTATTCTGTATTATTGTTTGCTGCTTGAGCGTGTCACTGGGTTTTGCAAGTTCTGGACTAGAAGTAGACTCTGCGCCTTTCTTTTTTAAAACCAGGACTGAAACCATCACCGATAAATTTCACTTTAAAATTGAAAATGGCGTGATTTATGCCAACCGCATTGGTCAACGTTCTTGGGTACTTTTCGATGGTACAGGCGTTCCCTCGGAAGACAATAAGGCCCTTGGTCGCGACATTGTCGAAATTTCTGCCGATGGCGAAAATCTCATCGCGATAGATAGAACAGGCCAAGTTTTTTACACCAAAATCGCCGAGGTAAAATGGCATAAAAAATGGGGGAAACCGATTCCTAAGGTATTGCACCTTGAAGACAACTTGGCGTGGGGTATCTCACATCGTGGGCCATATATGGAATATTACAACGATATTCATGGGAACTCTCATCCCATCTTTGCCGGAGTCACGACTCTTTATTTGTTGCGCAAAAATGGACATGAAATTGTCTATGTTGATCCATGGATTCCCGCCGATTGGTGGCATCAGGTCGATCTGCCTTTTCGTGGGCGCATGAAGGCCAGAAATATGAGTGTGAGCGCTTCAACCCTATTTATTATTAACAATGTTGGTGAGATGTACACGCGACTTTATGATTATGATACCTCAGGGCAAAATCCTATTCTCCCTTATTCCTATAAAAATGACGTGCGGGAAGGAACGCGAAAAATTATTCGCTCGCTTCCGGCACCTGATTGGAAGCTTCAACCGGCAATTAAGGGCGGAATGATTACCGAGAAAATTACTATTTTACAGACAGGAGAAAAGGGCAACGATGCCTTTGAGCTTCGTGTAGAAGGTATTAATGGCCAAGGGATGACGGGTTTCTTTCGCAAAAAAATTAGTGACAACGACTGGAAATTTGTCGCCACCGGACAACAAATATTAGGAAAGTTTTTAGATATTGAAGTTGATCGAGAATTATCGCCCCCTAAAACAAAAAACTATGCTGGAAAAATTTGGCTCAAAAAACAGGAACTAGCAGTAGAGCTTCTAGATTGTTCACCCCTTATCTCTCCTGCGATATTAAGAGTAAAAGTTGGCGGCGAGAGTTTTGACTTTAAATTTCATATGCGAAGATACAAATATGAAAAGAAGGGAATGGCATTTAAGGCCACGCTTGAGATCTCAGATGAGTTTATTAAATCTGAGAACGACGAGGCAAAAGAAATGTGGAAGGAATTTTTTCGAGAAGAGAAATTTATTGATTTTCACACCAGCATTGAAGGTTTGAAGTTAGTCAGCAAAGAAAATCTCCATCAGTTTGGAATAGATAAAGTGGCCGATGTTTTAACTTGGAAGTTGGGTTACCGTTTCTCAAAAGTGCTCTTAAAAGCAAAATACCACCGCCGTCTTCGCATGAGCGTTTCAGAAATCTAGGAACCTGAGTTTGGGATTAGGCCGTCTCATCTTTAGACACCGTTCATGAAATAATTGTCAGGTGGCATCTTGGGACCTCATTTTTCAGCCCGTTAGAGCAAAATTCTTGGCTTCAAAATTGCTACAGAAGCATGGGGTTATCTTTGTAGGGGGTCTGTTTTATGAAGGGTGTTATCATCTCCTTATGTCTATTGCTCTCCAGTGTATTGCCTTCTGTTCTCTGGGCCGATCAGGCAACCTTTGACGCACGATTAGAAACCATCAGTGCACTTGCCAGTGCCAAACGTTGCTATACTTTGCAAAACTCAGGAATGACCAGTATAGAATTTGCGCGTCTGCGTGCCATCTGTTGGAAGGCCCAACTTGGCGACGATTGGGCGGCCAGAAATCCTGTTTATCAATCACGCACCTTGAGTAACTTGCCGGCACCTTTAAGCGCTGAAGACAAGGCCAGATTGGTGCGAGAAAAGGCCGAAAGAGAGGCCACGCTGGCCAAGAAAACGGCTTGTGAAGCCTTATCTTCCGATGTCTTTAGATGGAATGCAGAACAGAGAAGTTGTCAGTGTAGGAACACCGATTACACTTTGAGAGATGGTCAATGTCTATCACCCTTGACGCTCCAACTTGAGAGGCAAAGACAAATTTGTCTTGATGCGGGCCCAGAGGTAGAGAGAACCCCCGACCCCGATCATCCTGGTATGGAAATCATTTGTAGATTGCCACGGCCAAGAACGCCATCTGCTCATTTCACGGTATGCCGTCCGGGCGTTCAAAGTAACTTAGGCACTTTTGATATTAATGCTGCTTTGGGACTTCCCCCGCAACCGGCCGCTGATACTCATTGTGTGGTAAACCTTGGTCGTAATGTACTAGAACATTTCCATCTGGATAGTAATCACAATGACCCACCAGTTGACCCAGAACTACGAGATTATTTGGATTCAGTTGTCCTGAGATAAGAGTGATGGAGTGTCACAGTCAAGTGATCGTGGCACTTATCTTTTTCTCATTATCTTTTTCTCCTGGTTTCCCGAATAGCTTTGAGGGTATTCGAGGATTCGATGAAGGCCAAATATCTGCTCTATGTTTTTATTTTTGTAGTGGTGAATGGCTTCAATGTTGAAGCATGGGCCATGCCTCAACATGTCATCATGTGGTTTTTAAAAGAGCCCAAGGCGGGGGCCCTCATTCAGTGGTTAAATTTGCAATTTGCTTTCACCGTGCGTAAAGGGCCGTTAACTGCGGCTTCAGATGAGGAGAAATGCATTCCTATGGATGGTGGGTGTTTTCATCCCCAATATGGATTGATTGAAGGGACAAGTAAAAAGAACGAAAAACCTCCCGAACTTGAGGAGCCACCGATGCCAGGGGTTCCAAGTCTCGACGAGGTTGCGGAAGAAGAAAGCAAGTCGTCGTCATCGCCTGGGGGCGACAAGCTGAAAACATTTAACAG